>DASUYB010000079.1 GCA_036377595.1 Longimicrobium sp.
CCGCGTACTGCACCGCCAGCGGCGGCAGCGGCGATGCCGGCCGTGCCGCACCGGAGGGTGGCGAGAACGATTCGTAGAGGGTGAACAGCTCGCGGAAGAGCACGCCCATGCTCCAGCCGTCGCTGACGATGTGGTGCATGGCGAGCAGCAGCACGTGCTCCTCGTCCACGAGGCGCAGCAGCGTCGCGCGCAGCAGCGGACCGCGCTCCAGGTCGAAGGGGCGCTCCGCGTCCTCCCGCGCCAGGCGGCGCGCCTCCTGCTCGCGCGCCTGCGGCGCGAGATCGGCGAGGTCCAGCACCGGCAGGCGCGCGGACGCGGCCGGGTGCACGACCTGCACGGCACCGCCCTGCTCCACCGGGCGGAACGTGGTGCGCAGCGACTCGTGGCGGCGCACCAGCTCGCCCAGCGCCCGCTCCAGGGCGCCCGCGTCGAGGCGCCCCCGCAGCCGGCGCGGCCGGGGCATGTTGTAGCCGGCGCCCTCCGGCTCCATCTGGTGCAGGAACCAGAGCCGCTCCTGCGCGAAGGACAGCGGCAGCGGCGCCTCTCGGGCGACGGGAATGAGCGGCGGGAGGGCGGCGCTCTCGCCCGCGCGCCGCCGCTCCTCCACGCGCCCGGCCACCTCCACCACCGTGGGCCCCTCGAAGAGCGCCCGCAGCGGCAGCTCCACCCCGAACAGCTCGCGGATGCGCGAGACCACCCGCGTGGCCAGCAGCGAGTGCCCGCCCAGCTCGAAGAAGCTTTCCTCTACCCCCACGCGCTCCAGCCGCAGCACCTCCGCCCAGATCCCCGCCAGCACCTCCTCCACCGGCGTCCGCGGCGCCACGTACCGGTCCGTGCCGGCCGCGTGCTCCGGCGCCGGCAGGGCCTTGCGGTCCAGCTTTCCGTTCGGCGTCAGCGGCAGCCGCTCGAGCACCACGATCGCCGCCGGCACCATGTACTCCGGCAGGCCCCGGCGCAGGTGCTCGCGCACCCCCTCCACCTCCACACCGCCGACGACGTACGCCACCAGCCGCTTCTCTCCCGGCTGGTCCTCGCGCACGATCACCCGCGCCTCGCGCACCGCCCCGTGCGCGAGCAGCCGCGCCTCGATCTCGCCCGGCTCGATGCGGAACCCGCGGATCTTCACCTGGAAGTCCGTGCGGCCCACGAACTCGATGGTCCCGTCCGGCAGCCAGCGGCCCAGGTCCCCGGTGCGATACATCCGGGCGCCGGCCTCGGCCGCGAACGGATCGACGACGAACCGCTCCGCCGTCAGCCCGGGCCGGTTCAGGTAGCCGAGCGCCACGCCCGCGCCGCCGATGTGCATCTCCCCCGCGACGCCGACCGGCACGGGCTGGCCGCGGGAGTCCAGGATGTAGACGCGCGTGTTGGAGATCGGCCGGCCCAGCGGGATCGTGCGCGCATCCGGCGCCACGTCGGTGACGGGATGGGTGATGGCGAACGTCGTGGTCTCGGTGGGGCCGTAGCAGTGGATGAGCGAGACGGGTCCACCCTCGGCCAGCACGCGCGCGAACGACGACGGATCGGCCGCCTCGCCGCCCGTCAGCAGGCGGCGGAGGCTGGCCAGCGCGCCGGGGATGGCCTGGGCGTGCTGGTTGAAGACGGCGGTGGTGATGAACAGCGTCGTGACCTGCTGGTCCGCCAGCGTCCCGGCGAACGCGTCGGGATCGAGCAGCACGTCCTGCGGGACGACGACGGTGCGGCCGCCGTGCAGCAGCGGCCCCCACACCTCCATCGTCGTCGCGTCGAACGCCGGGTTCGCCGCGAACGCCACCCGGTCGTCCGCGCCAAAGTCCGCATACCCGTTGTCGAACACGAGCCGCGCGATGGCGCGATGCGGCACCACCACACCCTTGGGCCGGCCGGTGGAGCCGGAGGTGTACATCACGTAGGCCGGCGCCTCGCCGTCGGCCGGAACGCGCGGATTTTCCGCGTTCCCCTCCGCCAGCGCATCCACGTCGACGCGCCGCACGCCGGGAAGCTCGGGAAGGTCGGCGCCGGGAAGGGCGAGCACGACCGCGGAGCCGCTGTCCGCGAGCATGAACGCGATGCGCTCCGCCGGGAACGAGGGGTCGATGGGCACGTACGCCGCGCCGGCCTTGAGGATGGCCAGCTCGGAGACGACCAGCTCGATGGAGCGCGGCATCAGGATCGCCACGCACGCCTCCGGCCCCACGCCCAGCGCGCGGAGGTGGTGCGCGAGACGGTTGGCCCGCGCGTTCAGCGCCGCGTACGTCAGCGAGCGGTCCTCGTGGACCACCGCCACCGCGTCGGGCGTGCGCTCCGCCTGCTCCTCGAAGAGCCGGTGGATGGGAGAACCCGCGGGGTGCTCCGCGTCCGTGCGGTTCCACTCCTCCACGACGTGCCGGCGCTCCGCCTCCGGCAGCACGTCGATGCTCCCGATCGCCCGCCCGGGAGTGGTCTCCAGCGCCTCGACCAGCCGCTCCAGCGCCGTGTGCATCATCCGGCACACCCGCTCCGCCTCCGCCGGGGCCGCCACCTGCGCCACCACCAGGAAATCGTCCCCCAGGTCGTTCACCGCGAGCGCCACGGGGTAGTTCGTCCGCTCCTGAAAGCGAATTCCCCGCCCGCCCGCCCCGGGCTGCCCCGCCGGCTGCGAACTCCCCCTCCCGCCGCTGTGGCGATAGTTCAGCAGCGAGGTGAACAGCGGCGCGGGTGCCGCCACCCCGCTGCAGCGCTGCGCCAGCGACAGCGAGGCGTGCTCGTGCCGCAGCAGGTCCGCCAGCAGCGCGTGCGTGCGCCGCACCGCCGCCTCGGCCCCCTCCTCTTCCACCCCGATCCGCACCGGCAGCGTGTTGATCAGCGGGCCCATCACCCGGTCCACTCCCTCGCCGCCCTGCATGCGGCCGAAGAGCACCGTCCCGAAGACCACGTCGCTCCGGCCCGAGACCCGCGCCAGCACCTGCGCCCACGCCAGGTGGCACAGGCTCGCCGCGCTCACCCCCAGCGCCCGCGCCCGCCGGCGCAGCCGCGCGGCGACGTCGCCCGCCACCGGAAGCCGCGCCTCCCCGATCCCATCTCCCTCCCTCCACACGTCCAGCAGCCCGTACGGCGCCGTCGGCTCCTCCACGTCGCCCAGCATGCCGCGGAAGAACCGCTCGTGCTCCTCCCGGCTCACCCCCAGGCGCGCCCGCGCCACGTAGTTGCGGAAGGGGAGCGGCGCCGGCAGCTCGGACTCGACACCCCGCAGGTGCGCCGAGATCTCCTCCTGCAGCACCTCCACCGACTCGCGGTCGTCCACCAGGTGGTGCATGAGGATCAGCAGCAGCCACCGGCCCCGTGCGCGGTCCTCGGCGATGCACGCCCGCAGCAGCGGCGCCCGCCCCAGCTCCATCCGGTACTGGCGAGGGTCATGGCGCCGCCACAGCTGCTCGGCCGCATCATCCGCCGCATCCAGCTCCACCTCATCCACCGACAGCGGCGCGTGCCGCCAGACGACCTGCACCGGCTCGCGCAGCCCCTCCCAGGCCACGCCCGTGCGCAGGATGTCGTGGCGGTCGATCACCGCCTGCAGTGCCGCCAGGTACTGCTCCAGGCGCGCGCGCGTGTCGAACTCGGTCACGCTCGACGTCAGGTACGGATCCCCCTCCTGCGACAGCAGATGGTGGAAGTGGATCCCCTCCTGCAGGTGGGTCAGCGGGTAGATGTCCTGCACGTTCGCGGCTCCGCCCGGCACCTCCGCCACGATCCGGTCGATCTCCACCTGCGTGAGATCCACCAGCGGGAGCATCTCCGGCGTGAGGAGCTCGCACCCCTCCGGGATCGCGTTCGCCGGGACCTCCATCTCGGGAAACGCTCCGCCCAGGGCCTGGGCCAGCTCCGCCAGCACCGGGGTGGTGAACAGGGCACGCACGTCCGCGTGTAGCCCCGCGTGCCGCATCCGCCCGATCAGCCGGATCGCCAGGAGCGAGTGCCCGCCCAGCTCGAAGAAGTGGTCCCACCGCCCCACCCGCTCCACCCCCAGCACCTCTGCCCAGATCCCGGCCAGCGCCGCCTCCACCTCTCCCAGCGGTGCCTCGTAGCTCCGCCGCGCGTACGCATCCCCCTCCGGCGCCGGCAGCGCCTTCCGATCCAGCTTCCCGTTCGCGGTCAGCGGGAGCGCGTCCATGAAGACGAACGCGGCCGGCACCATGTACTCCGGCAGGCTCTGGCGCAGGCGGTCGCGCAGCGCCTCGGCCTCCGCTTCACCCACCACGTACGCCACCAGCCGCCGGTCACCCGTCTCGTCCTCGCGCACGATGACGGTGCAGTCCCCGACGCCGGGCGCCTGGCGCAGCGCGGCCTCGATCTCACCCAGCTCGATCCGGAACCCGCGGATCTTCACCTGCTCGTCCAGGCGGCCCAGGTAATCGAGCGTCCCGTCCGCCAGCCACCGGACGCGGTCGCCCGTGCGATACAGCTTTCCGGCGCCGAACGGATTTTCGACGAACCGCTGCGCCGTCAGCTCCGGGCGGTTCAGGTACCCGCGCGCCACGCCGCCGCCGCCCACGTACAGCTCGCCCGGCACGCCCACGGGCAGCGGCCGCAGCGCCGGGTCGAGCACGTACAGCTGCAGGTCCGGGATGCGCACGCCGATCGGGCTGCCGGAGCCGCCGAACACGTCCGCCTCCGTCAGGCGGCGATAGGTGACGTGTACGGTCGTTTCGGTGATCCCGTACATGTTCACCAGCCGCGGCGTCTCGGCGCCGCGGCGCTCCACCCACTCGCGGAGCGTGGCGGGCTCCAGCGCCTCGCCGCCGAACACCACCACGCGCAGCGCCAGGTCGCCGCCCCGCTCGCCGTCGACGCGGATGAACTGCCGGAACGCCGAGGGGGTCTGGTTGAGCACGGTCACGCCCTCGCGCTGCACCAGCGCGTGGAACGCCTCGGGGTCGCGGCTGACCAGGTGCGGCACCACCACCACGCGGCCGCCGTAGAGCAGCGCACCCCACAGCTCCCAGACCGAGAAGTCGAAGGCGTACGAGTGGAAGAGCGTCCACACGTCGTCCGGGCCGAAGCCGAACCATGCGTCCGTCGCGGAGAAGAGCCGCGCCACGTTGCGATGCTCGATCAGCGCTCCCTTGGGCGCGCCGGTGGAGCCGGAGGTGTAGATGACGTACGCCAGCGAATCCGGCCCCGCGCCGCTCTCCGGGTTCTCCGCGCTCTCCGCCGCGATCTCGGCCGCCGCGCCGTCCAGGCTCACTAGCTCCACGCCCTCCCGCGCCGGGAGCGCGCCGCGCAGCGACTCCTGCGTCACCAGCACGGGCACGGCCGCATCAGCCAGCACGAACGCCAGCCGCTCGGCCGGGTAGCCGGGGTCCAGCGGCACGTAGGCGCCGCCGGCCTTCAGCACCGCCAGGAGGGAGACCACCATCTCCAGGCTCCGTTCCAGGCAGATCCCCACCCGCACCTCGGGGCCCACCCCGCGGCGCCGCAGGTGGTGGGCGAGCCGGTTCGCGCGCTCGTTCAGCTCGCGGTAGGTGAGCGACTCCTCCTCGAAGCGCACGGCCACCGCCCCCGGCGTGCGCGCCGCCTGCGTCTCGAACAGAGAGTGGATGCACCGGTCCGCCGGATACTCCGCTTCGGTCCCGTTCCACGCCTCCAGCACGAGCGCGCGCTCCGCCTCGTCGAGCAGCTCCAGCCGCGAAAGCCGTACGTCCGCATCCGCGGCGACCTGCTCCAGCACCCGTGCCAGGTGGCCCAGCATCCGGCGGATGGTGGAGCGGTCGAAGAGGTCGGTGCTGTACTCCACCGTGCCGTGGACGCCGCCGTCGTGCGGAACGGCGGTGAGCGACAGGTCGAACCGGGTGGTCTCCCACTCCGCGTCCACCCCCGCCATCCGCAGCCCCGCAAGAGGGCCTCCCCCGCCCTCGACGTTCTGGAGGATGAACATCACCTGGAAGAGCGGCGCGTGGCTCAGGGAGCGCTCCGGCTGCAGCTCGGCCACCAGCTTCTCGAAGGGCACCTCCTGATGCTCGTACGCGCCCAGCGTCCCCTCGCGCACGCGCCCCAGCAGCTCGCGGAAGGTGGGGTCGGCCGAGAGGTCGGTGCGCAGCACGAGCGTGTTGGCGAAGAAGCCGATCAGCTCCTCCACCTCCTTCCTCGTCCGTCCCGCGATCGGGCTGCCGACGACGATGTCCTCGCTCCCGCTGTACTTCGACAGCAGCAGCTGGAAGGCGGAGAGCATCACCATGTACAGCGTGGCGCCTTCGCCGCGGCCCAGCGCCTGTAGCCGGTCGAGCAGCGCGAGCGGCAGGTCGAACCTCTCCCGCGCGCCGCGGTGCGACTGCACCGGCGGCCGGGGCCGGTCCGTCGGCAGCTCCAGCAGTGCGGGCGCGCCCGCCAGCCGCTCCTTCCAGTAGCCGACCTGGCGGTCGAGCGCCTCGCCCTGCAGCTGCTCGCGCTGCCACACGGCGTAATCCGCGTACTGCACCGGCAGCTCGGCCAGCGGCGAATCGCTCCCCTCACGATAGGCCGCGTACAGCGCCGACAGCTCGCGCAGGAGGATGCCGCTGCTCCACCCATCGGTGACGATGTGGTGGACGCACAGCATCAGGACGTGCTCCTCCGCCGCCACCCGCAGCAGCGCGGCGCGGAAGAGCGGGCCCTCGGCCAAGTCGAACGGACGCGCCGCATCCTCCCGCGCGCGCCGCCGCACCTCCGTCTCGTGCGCAGTCTCGTGGAGCCCCGACAGGTCGTCGACGGGGAGCGCGAAGCCGGAGAACGGCGCGATCACCTGCACCGGCGAGCCGTCCACCTCGCGGAAGACGGTCCGCAGCGACTCGTGGCGGCGGACGATCTCGCCCAGGCTCCGCTCGAGCGCGCCCACGTCCAGCGCGCCGCCCAGGCGCAGCGCGGTGGGGATGTTGTACGGCGCGCTCCCGCCCTCGAGCCGGTCGATGAACCAGAGGCGCTCCTGGGCGAACGAGAGCGGGAGGGGACGATCGCGATCGACCGGTACCACCGGCGGCAGCACCGGCAGCCCGGCGCGGCGCATCTCCTCCACCCGCGCGGCCAGCTCCGCCACCGTGGGTCCCTCGAAGAGCGCGCGCAGCGGAACGACCACGCCCAGCGCGTTCTGCACCCGCGCCAGGAGCCGCGTCGCCAGCAGCGAGTGCCCGCCGAGCGCGAAGAAGTCGTCGTCCACCCCGACGGATTCCGTGCGCAGGACCTCGGCCCAGAGCTGCGCCAGGATCTCCTCCGTCGGCGTGCGCGGCGCGGCGGTACGCGCGTCCGCCGCGGCCGGCTCGGGCTCCGGCAGCGCACAGCGGTCCAGCTTGCCGTTCGCCGTCAGCGGAAGCCGGTCCAGCCGCACCCAGGCGGACGGGACCATGTACTCTGGCAGCAGCGCCTTCAGGTGCAGCCGGAGCGAGGCCGCGTCGGGCTGGGTCGTTCCCTCGGCAGGGACCCAGTACGCCACCAGCCGCCGATCGCCGCCCTCCGTCTCGCGCGCCATCACGGCGGCCTCCCGGATCGCCGGATGCGACGCCAGGGCGCTCTCCACCTCGCCCAGCTCCACGCGGAATCCGCGCACCTTCACCTGGCCGTCCACGCGGCCGGCGGGGACCACGGCACCGTCGGGGCGGTAGCGGCCCAGGTCGCCGGTGCGGTACACGCGGTCGGCCGGGTCGCCGGTCAGGGGATTGGCGACGAAGCGCGCGGCGGTCAGCTCCGCGTCGTTCAGGTAGCCGCGCGAGAGATAGGGGGTGCGGACGGCGATCTCCCCCAGCTCGCCGATGCCGGCCAGCGATCCCGACGGGGTGACGACCAGCAGTTCCACGCCGTCGATCCCCCGGCCCACGGGGACGGCCGGACTCACCTCCGCCAGACCGGTGGGGAGGCGGAAGCAGCCCATGGCCTGCGGCGTCTCGGTGGCGCCGTAGAAGTTGACGACCTCCGCGTTCGGGGCGATGGCGCGCAGCCGGGCCACGTCTCCCGCGCGCAGCACGTCGCCGCCGAAGCAGGCGAGGCGCAGCGCGGGCAGCTGTGCATCCCCCGTCCCCGTCGCGAGGATCTGTCCCATCGCGGGGGTGAGATGGACGATGGTGACGCCCGTCTCGCGCATCCATCCACCGAGCCACCCCGGCGTGCCGACCTGATCGGGATCGGGGATGGCGATGCTCCCGCCGACCGTCAGCGCGGCGAACACGTCCCGCAGCAGCGGGTCGTACGCGAGGCCGGAGAGGACGGAGACGCGGTCCGCATCCCCCAATCCGAGCTCGCGCGCGTACCAGCCGAAGAAGTGCGCCAGCGGCCGGTGCGTGCCGGCGATCGCCTTCGGCGTGCCCGTGGTCCCCGAGGTGAAGGCGACGTACGCCAGGTCGTCCGGCCCCACGGAGACGGCCGGCGCGGTGGAAGGGTATCCATCCCCCCCGCCCTTCCCGTCCGCCGTCAGCACGACGGTGACCCGGGCACTCTCCGCCAGCGCGGCGGCCAGCTACGCCGGCACCTCGCCCGCGGCGGAGATCCGCAGCAGGGCGGCGGGACGCGCCGCGCCGGCCTGCGCCGCCAGGCGGGCGGGCGGATACGCCGGGTCGAGGACGGCGAACGCAGCGCCGGCCTTCCACGCGCCCAGCAGCGCCCGCACCAGCGCCGCCGAGCGGTGCGCGTAGACGGCCACCACGTCGCCCGGCCGCACCCCGCCGTCGATCAGCCGGTGCGCGATGCGGTTGGCCGCCGCGTCCAGCTCGGCGTAGGTCCACGTCTCCATCGCATCGGAGATCGCCAGCGCTTCCGGAGACTGCGCCGCGTGGGCGGCGAACGCCTCATGCACGGCTCCGCGCCAAGCCTCGGCCTCGATCGGCCGTGCCGGGTCGGGAAGGATGCCGCGCGCCGCTTCCGTCGCCAGCGACAGCGCGCCCACGCGGGTCTCCGGCGCGGCCACGGCCTGGCGGAGCACGCCTTCGAGCTGCGCCAGGAGCGCGCGCATCCGCGGCGCGTCGAAGAGGTCGGCGGCGTAGACCAGGTTGACGTAGATCCCCCCGTCCCACTCCCCCACGTAGAGCGTGAGGTCGAACTTGCTGAACACCACGCCGCCCGGGCCGGCCCTCGCCACCTCCAGGTCGTCGGCGCGGAAGGCGCTGTCCTGGTAGTTGATGAGGTTGAGCATCACCTGGAACACGGGGGCGTGCGCCAGGCTCCGCTCGGGACGCACCTCCTCCAGCACCCGCTCGAAGGGGAGGTCCTGGTGCGTGTACGCGGCCAGCGTGGTCTCGCGCACCCGCCCCAGCAGCTCGCGGAACGACGGGTTGCCCGAGAGGTCGGTCCGCAGCGCCAGCGAGTTGAGGAAGAGCCCCACCATCCGCTCGGTCTCCGCCCGCGTCCGCCCCGCGATCGGCGCCCCGACGACGACGTCCTCCTGCCCGGCCAGGCGGCCGAGCACCACGTCCAGCGCGGCGAGGAGGACCATGAACAGCGTGGCGCCCTCGCGCCGGGCCAGCGCGTTCACCTCCGCCATCAGGTCGGACGAGACACGCAGGTGCTCGACCGCGCCGCGGTGCGATTCCACCGGCGGCCGGGGACGGTCGGCCGACAGCTCCAGGAGCGCCGGAGCGCCGTCCAGCGCGCGCCGCCAGTACGAGAGCTGCCGCTCCAGCGCGGCGGCGGACAGGCGCTCGCGCTGCCAGGCCGCGTAGTCCGCGTACTGCAGCGCGGGCTCCGGCAGCGGCGACGGCTCGCCGCGGGAAAAGGCGCCGTAGAGCGCGGAGAGCTCCTCCAGCAGCACTCCCAGCGACCACCCGTCGCCGATGGCGTGGTGGAGGTTGAGGAGGAGGTGGTGCTCGTCGTCGGCCACGTGGACGAGCGACGCGCGGAAGAGCGGCCCGCGCGCCAGGTCGAAGCGGTGCCGCGAGGCTTCGGCCGCCAGGCGCCCGGCCTCGGCCCGCCGCTCGCTCTCGGGGAGGTGTCGCAGGTCGGCGACCGGCAGGTCGAAGTCGGCCGGGGGCGGGGCGATCCGCTGCACGGGGACGCCGTCCACGGCCGGGAGCGTGGTGCGCAGCGGCTCGTGGCGGCGCACCAACTCGGCGAGCGCGCGGCGGAGCGCATCCTCGTCCAGACGGCCGGTGATGCGGTACGTGAACGGGATGGCGTACACCGGGCTCCCCGGGTCCAGCGCGTCCACGAACCAGAGCCGCTCCTGCGCGAACGTCACCGGCAGGTCGCCCTCGCGCGCGGCCGGGGCGATGGCGTCGTCGGCGCCGGCGTCGGCCGCCGCGCCGGTGCCGCGCAGACGGTCGATCTCGGCCGCGAGCCCGGAGAGGACCGGCCGCTCGAAGACGGCGCGCAGCGGCAGCTCCACGCCGAAGGCCTTGCGGACGCGCGCGGTGACGCGGGTCGCCAGCAGCGAGTGCCCGCCCAGGTCGAAGAAGCTCTCCTCGGCGCCCACCCGCTCGCGTCCCAGCACCTCCGCCCAGATCCCCGCCAGCACCTCCTCGGCCGGCGTGCGCGGCGCCACGTACCGGTCCTCCGCCGGCGCGAGCTCCGGCACCGGCAAGGCCTTGCGGTCCAGCTTGCCGTTGGGCGTCAGCGGGAGCGCGTCCAGGAAGACGAACGCGGACGGCACCATGTACTCCGGCAGGCTCCGGCGCAGGCGCGCGCGCAGCCCGTCGACCTCCACGCTCCCCACCACGTACGCCACCAGCCGCCTGTCTCCCGGCTGGTCCTCGCGCATCAACACCCGGGCTTCGCGCACCCCCGGATCCGCCGCCATCGCCGCCTCCACCTCTCCCGGCTCGATGCGGAAGCCGCGGACCTTCACCTGCTGGTCGTTGCGCCCCAGGAACTCGATCACCCCGTCCGGCCGCCAGCGGCCCAGGTCGCCCGTGCGGTACATGCGCGCGCCCGGCACGCCGACGAACGGATCGGGGACGAAGGCCGCGCGGGTCTTGTCGGGGTCGTTCAGGTAGCCCAGCCCCACGCCGTGGCCCCCGACGTGGATCTCCCCGGTGATGCCGACCGGCACCGGCTGCCCCTGGCCGTCGAGGATGTAGATCCGGGTGTTCGCCACGGGCCGCCCGATCGGCAGGCTCGCGACCCCGGGTGCCGGCGGGGCGCGCATGACGTGGTGCGTGACGTCGTCCGAGCACTCGGTGGGCCCGTACGCGTTCATCTGCGCGAGGTGGGGATAGCGCTCGAACCACTCGCGGCTGAGCTGCGGCGGGAACGCCTCGCCCGTGGGGATCAGCCAGCGCAGCCGGGAGAGGGAGATCTCCCGCCCCTCCGGCTCGCGGGCATGGTCCAGCATCGCCCGCAGCATGGTGGGAACAGCCTCGAAGACGGTGATCTCCTCCCCGTCCACCTGCCGCAGGAGCTCCGCCGGGTCGTAGGCGACCGCGTCGGAGAAGACGTGGGTCCGGCCGCCCACCATCAGCGCGGCGAGAAACTGCCAGACGGAGATGTCGAAGCTCTGCGGGCTGTTCTGCGCCACCACGTCGGCCGAGGCCAGCTCCAGGTCCTTCACCTTGGCGAAGAGGTGGTTGACCATCCCGCGGTGGTGGACCATCGCCCCCTTGGGAAGGCCCGTGGACCCGGAGGTGAAGATCACGTAGGCGAGCTGGTCGGGCGCGCGCTCCACCGGCCGGTCGCCGCCGCCCGGGCCGGCGGCCAGGAGGGCGGACAGGCCGCGGACGTGCGCCAGCGTGCCGGCGGCCTCCACCGCCGGCGCCTGGTGCCCGGCGTCGGCCACCAGCAGCCGCGCCCCGGATTGCCGCAGGATCCCGCGGATCCGCTCGGCGGGCCAGCGCGGGTCCAGCGGAAGGTAGACGGCGCCCGCCTTCCAGATCCCCAGCATCAGGGCCAGGAAGTCCGCGCTCCGCTCCGCGAGCACGGCCACGATGTCGCCGGGGCGCACGCGCTCGGCCTCGAGCGCCCGCGCCAGGGCGTTCGCCTTCGCGTTCAGCTCCGCGTAGCCGAGCGCGCCGCGGGCGTCCCGCACCGCCTCGGCGTGGGGCGTGCGCGCCGCCTGCGCCTCGAACAGCTCGTGGATGCAGCGGTCCGCCGGATACTCGGCTTCGGTCCGGTTCCACGCCTCGAGCACGAGCGCGCGCTCCGCCTGGCCGAGCAGCTCCAGCCGCGAAAGCCGCACGTCCGCGTCGGCGGCGACCTGCTCCAGCACCCGCTCCAGGTGGCCGACCATGCGGAGGGCCGTGCCGCGCTCGAAGAGGTCGGTGCTGTAGATCAGCACGCCGCGCAGGCCCTGGGGGGTGGCCGCGAGCTCCAGGGAAAGATCGAACTGGGCGCTCGCGTGCTCCGCCGCGACTCCGCGCACGTTCAGCCCCTGCAGCGCGCCTCCCCCGCCCCCGGCCTGCTGCAGCTCGAACATCACCTGGAACAGGGGCGAATGGCTCAGGCTGCGCTCCGGCTGCAGCTCGGCCACCAGCTTCTCGAAGGGAAGCTCCTGGTGCGCGTACGCGCCCAGCGTGACCTCCCGCACCCGCCGCAGGGTCTCGCGGAAGCTCGGATCTCCCAAGAGGTCGGTGCGCAGCACCAGCGTGTTGACGAAGAGGCCGATCAGCGCCTCGACCTCCTTCCGCGTCCGCCCCGCGATCGAGCTGCCCACGACGATGTCGTCGCTCCCGCTGTACTTCGAGAGCAGCACCTGGAAGGCGCCCAGCAGCGTCATGTACAGCGTCGCGCCCTCGCTCCGTGCCAGCGCCTGCAGCCGCTCCAGCAGCTCCGGGGAGAGCTCCACCGGCACCGTCGCCCCCCGGTACGTCTGCACCGCCGGGCGCGGATGGTCCGTCGGCAGCTCCAGCAGCTCCGGCGCTCCCGCCAGCCGCTCCCGCCAGTACGCCAGCTGCCGGTCCAGCACCCCGCCCGCCAGCTGCTCGCGCTGCCACACCGCGTAGTCGGCGTACTGCACCGGCAGCTCGGAGAGCGGCGACTCACGCCCCTCGCGGTACGCCGCGTACAGCGCCGACAGCTCGCGCAACAGCACCCCCAGGCTCCACCCGTCGCCGACGATGTGGTGCATCGACACCAGCAGCAGGTGGTCTTCGTCGCCCAGCCGCAGCAGCGCCGCGCGGAAGAGCGGGCCCGCCGAGAGGTCGAAGGGCCGTGCCGCCTCCTCCTGGACCCGGCGCGCGGCCGCCGCCTCGCGGTCCGCCTCGCCGAGCGCCGACAGGTCCTCCACCGGCAGGGCGAACCCGCCGAACGGCGCGATCACCTGCACCGGCGAGCCGTCCGCCTCGGCGAAGGTGGTGCGCAGCGCCTCGTGGCGCCGGACGATCTCGCCGAGCGCCCGCTCCAGCGCCGCCTCGTCCAGCGCGCCGCGCATCCGCACGGCGTTGGGAAGGTTGTAGAAGGCGTTCCCCGGCTCCATGCGGTCCAGGAACCACAGCCGCTCCTGCGCGAAGGAGAGCGGCGCCGGCCCCTCTCCGCGCGCGGGAATGGCGGCGGGGGCCGCGGCGGGGGCGGCCCCGGCCTGCTGCGCACGCCGCAGCTCCAGCAGCCTGCGCTGCGCGGGCGTCAGCTTCTCCAGGCGATCGGCCAGGTCAGTCATGGCCGCCCTCCTCCATCCCCGCCGCCAGCAGCGCCTCGACCTCGTCGTCGCTCAGCCCCTCCACCCCGGCCAGCAGCGCGCGCAGCTCGTCGTCGGCGGCCGGGCCGTCCACCACCGCCGCCAGCGCGGCCACCGTGGGCGCGTCGAACACGGCGCGCACGCCGATCTCCGCGCCCAGCTCCGCGCGGATGCGGGCCACCAGCTGCGTCGCCATCAGCGAGTCGCCGCCCTCCCCGAAGAAGTCGTCGTGCAGCCCCGGCGCAGCGCCGAGCAGCGTCTCCCAGATGCGCCCGATGGCCCGCTCCGTGGCCGACCATCCCGGGCGCGGGTCGCCGGCCGCCGCGTCCGCCTCCGCCTCGTCCGCCGCGGTGACCGCGGCCAGGGCCACGAAGCCGGGCTGCGGCGCGCGGTCGATCCAGAAGCGCTTGCGCTCGAAGGGGTAGGTGGGCAGCGGAACGCGGCGGCGCGCCTCGCCCCCGTGCACGGCGCGCCAGTCGACCTGGGTCCCCGCGGCCCAGGCGCGACCCAGCGCGCCCAGCAGCACCTCGACGTCGTCGGCCGGGTCGTCCGCGTGGCGGATGGAGTGGATGGCGGCGGATCCCGGCACCTGCCGCCTGACCAGCGACGACAGCGTGCGCCCGGGCCCGCACTCGATGAACACCCGCTGGCGCCCCTCCGCGGCCAGCGTGGCCACGCAGTCGGCGAAGCGGACGGCCTGGCGCAGGTGGCTCGCCCAGTACGCCGGATCCGTCGCCTGCTCCGGCGTGATCCACGTTCCCGTGAGGTTCGACACCCAGCGCAGCTCCGGCGCGCCGCGGGCGGTCTGGCGCACGCGCGCCGCGAAGGCGTCGAGGATGGGGTCCATCATCGGCGAGTGGAACGCGTGCGATGTCTCCACGCGCTTCGCCTCGATCCCGCGCCCCGCCAGCTCCGCCTCCAGCCGCGCGATCTCGTCGCCCGGCCCGGAGACCACGCAGCGGTCCGGCGCGTTGACCGTCGCCACGGACACCGATCCGCCCAGCGCCCCCTCCACCTCGGCGGCGGGGAGGGGGATGGCGAGCATGGAGCCCGGCGGCAGCGCCTGCATCAGCCGCCCGCGCTCGGCGACCAGGGCCAGCGCATCCTCCAGCGAGAAGACGCCGGCCAGGCAGGCGGCCACGTACTCGCCCACGCTGTGGCCGATCATCGACTCGGGCGCGACCCCCCACGCCATCCACTGCTTCGCGGTCGCGTATCCGACGGCGAAGAGCGCGGGCTGGGTCAGCGCCGTCTGCTTCAGCCGGTCCGCGCCGTCCGGGAAGATCGCCTCGCGCAGGTCCAGCCCCAGGTGCGGGCGCAGGAGCTCCGCGCAGCGGTCCAGCTCCTCGCGGAAGACGGGCTCGCGGTCGTAGAGGCCGCGCGCCATCCCCGCGTACTGCGCGCCCTGGCCGGGAAAGAGGAAGACGGCGGCGGGCGCCTCGCTCCCGGCCCGGCCGGCCACGCCGCGTGCCGCGTCGGCCAGCGCCTCGGCGGCCTCGGCGTGGGTGCGCGCCACGACGGCGCGGCGGTGGGCGAACGCGCGCCGCCCCTGCTGAAGCGTCCACGCCACGTCCGCCAGCGCCTGCTCCGGGTTCTGCTCCAGGTGCGCGGCCAGCCGCCGCGCCGCCGCGTCCAGCGCCGTCGCGGTGCGGGCGGAAAGGACCAGCAGCTGCTCCGCCCGCGACGGCGCGGGCGAGGGAGCCACGGCGGGCGGCTGCTCCATCACCACGTGCGCGTTGGTGCCGCCGATGCCGAACGACGAGACCCCGGCGCGCCGCGGCACCCCGGCGGGCGGCGTCCACCTTGCCAGCGCGGCGTTGACGAAGAAGGGGCTGGACGCGAAGTCGATCTGCGGGTTGGGCCGCGTGAAGTGCAGCGAGGGCGGGATCTCGCCCGTGCGCAGCGCAAGCGTGGTCTTGATGAAGCCCGCGATCCCCGCCGCCACGTCGAGGTGGCCGATGTTGGTCTTGATCGAGCCGATGGCGCAGTAGCCCGTGCGGTCCGTCCCGGCGCGGAACGCCTGCGTGAGCGCCTCGATTTCGATGGGGTCGCCCAGCTCCGTTCCGGTGCCGTGCGCCTCCACGTAGGTGATGGTGGCGGGATCCACCTCGGCGGCGGCGTGCGCGGCGCGGATGGCGGCGGCCTGCCCCTCCACCCGCGGCGCGGTGAAGCCGATCTTGGCGGAGCCGTCGTTGTTGATGGCCGACGCCAGGATCACCGCGTGCACGGTGTCGCCGTCCGCCAGCGCGTCTTCGAGCCGCTTGAGCGCGGCGACGGCCACCCCGCTCCCGCGCACCGCCCCCCGCGCCTGGGCGTCGAAGGCCCGGCAGTGTCCGTCCGGCGAACGGATGTTCCCCTCCTGGTAGAGGTAGCCGACGTGCTGCTGCGCCGGGACGTCCGAGCCCCCGACCAGGGCCATGTCGCAGTCGCCGCCCAGCAGCGCCTGGCAGGCCAGGTGCACCGCCACCAGCGAGGTGCTGCACGCCGTCTGCACCACCACGGCGGGGCCTTCGAGCCCCATCTCGAACGCCGCGCGGGTGGCCAGGAAGTCCTTGTCGTTCCCCATGCGCACGGCCATGTCGCCGGCCGCGGCGATCACGTCGGGGCGGGAGAGCAGGTTCAGGTAGTAGCTGCTCATGCCGGTGCCCGCGTACACGCCCACGCGGCCGGAAACGCGCGCGGCATCGTAGCCGGCGTGCTCCAGCGCCTCCCACGCCACCTCCAGGAACAGGCGCTGCTGGGGATCGGTGACCTCCGCCTCGCGCGGGGTGAACCCGAAGAAGGCGGCGTCGAAGCGGTCCACTTCCGCCAGCGCGCCCCCCGCGGGGACGTATGCGGGGTGGGTGCGCAGCGACTCCGGCACCCCCGCGGCGGCCAGCTCCTCGTCGGTGAAGCGGCGGATGGACTCCACCCCGGCGCGCAGGTTGGCCCACAGGGCGTCCACGCCGGGCGCGCCGGGAAAGCGCCCCGCCATCCCCACGACGGCGATCTCCAGCCCGGTGGGCTCGCTGGTCTGGCTCATCGATCGGTCGAAAAACTCGTCGTCAAAGAACAGGGAACAGGGAAACGTCTTCTCATCCGGTCACCCCCGTCAATCCTCACCCCGTCAATCGCGTCAATCCCGTCATCCCGTCACCCGTCACCCCGCGACCCCGTCGCGCCGGCCCGCCCCCTCGCCCGCAGCCTGTGCCGCCCGCTCCGAACCCGCGCGTCGTCCGCCTGGGCTGCGGCCGGCTCGGGCGCGGGGGCGTCCAGCGCAGCGGCCAGGGCGCTCACCGTCAGGTAACGGAACAGGTGGGTGATGGGCACCGGCTGGCCGAACGCCTCGCGCAGGCGCGCCTGCACCCGCACCAGCAGCAGCGAGTGGCCGCCCAGGTCGAAGAACCGGTCGTGCGCGCCCACGCTCTCCACCCCCAGCACCTCGGCCCACGCCGCGGCCACCTTGCGCTCCGCCTCGGTGCGCGGCGCCACGTACTCCCGGGACGCATACGCGTCTCCCTCCGGCGCCGGCAGCGCCTTCCGGTCCAGCTTGCCGTTGGGGGTCAGGGGAAGTGCATCCAGCGGCACGAACGCGCTCGGCACCATGTAATCCGGCAGGCTGCGGCCCGCGTGCGCCCGCAGCGCGTCGGCCTCCGCCGCGCCCACGACGTACGCCACCAGGCGCGTGTCTCCCGCCCCGGCCGCGCGCGCGACGACGGCGCACTCCACCACGGCCGGATGGCGGCGCAGCACCGCCTCGATCTCACCCGGCTCGATGCGGAAGCCGCGCACCTTCACCTGCGCGTCCAGGCGGCCCAGGTACTCCAGCACGCCCTCCGCCGTCCACCGCGCGCGGTCGCCCGTGCGGTACAGCCTCGCGCCCGGCTCGGCCGAGAACGCGTCGGGCACGAAGCGCTCGGCCGTCAGGCCGGGCCGGCCCAGGTAGCCCCGGGTGACGCCGTGGCCGCCGATGAACAGCTCGCCCGGCACGCCCGCCGGCTGCGGACGCAGGGCCGCATCCAGCACGTACACGCGCGTGTTCGCGATCGGGCGGCCGATGGGGATCGGCGTCTCCGCGACTTCGACCGCGTGGGTGGCGGACCAGACGGTGGTCTCCGTCGGGCCGTACATGTTGACGAGGCCGTTCGGCAGCACGGCCGTGATCTGCTCCGCCAGGTCCGGGGACAGCGCCTCGCCGCCGAGCAGGATGCGCTCGAGGCCCGACAGCGCCCCGATCCCGCTCTCCGCGATCATCATCGCCGCCAGGGAGGGCGTGCACTGCAGGTGCGTGACCGAGTGGCGGCGGATCTGCTCCGCGATGGACTCGCCGTCGCGCGCCCTGTCCGGCTCCGGCTGCACGACCACGCGGAAGCCGCGCGCCAGCGTCCAGAGCAGCTCCAGCACGTGGATGTCGAAGCTGATGCGCGTCACGGCCAGCCACGTCCCGGCCGCCGGTCCGCCCACCCGCTCGTCCATCCCGGCGAAGAAGCTCACCGCGTTCCCGTGCGTCACCTGCACGCCCTTCGGCTCGCCCGTCGAGCCGGAAGTGTAGATGACGTATGCCGCGTTCGCCGCATCGACCGGGGTCCGCGGCGCATCGGCAGAATTCGCTGCGATCGCGGCCGCGTCCTCATCCACCGAGACGATCCGCACGCCGTCCGTTGGCAGCAGGCCACGCAGCGATTCCTGCGTGACCAGCAGCGGCGCGCCGGAATCCTTCAGCATGTACGCCAGGCGACCCGCCGGATAGGACGGATCCAGCGGCAGGTACGCGGCGCCGGACTTCAGCACGGCCAGCATCGCCACCACCATCTCCGCCGAGCGATCCACGCAGATGCCCACGCGCGCCTCCGGCCCGGCGCCGAGCCCGGCCAGGTGGTGCGCCAGGCGGTTCGCCCGCGCGTTCAGCTCAGCGTACGTGAGCGACTCCTCCTCGAAGCGCAGGGCCACCGCCCCCGGCGTGCGCGCCGCCTGCATCTCGAAGAGCTCGTGGATGCACCGGTCCGCGGGATACTCGGCCCCGGTCCGGTTCCACTCCTCCAGCACGAGCGCGCGCTCCGACTCGCCGAGCAGTTCCAGCCGCGAGAGCCGCACGTCCGCGTCCGCGGCCACCTGCTCCAGCACCCGCTCCAGGTGGCCGAGCATCCGCTCGATCGTGCCGCGCTCGAAGAGGTCCGTGCTGTAGTTCAGTCCGCCGCGCAGGCCCTGGGGGGTCGCCATGAGCGTCAGGGAGAGGTCGAACTTGGCGCTCGCGAGCTCCGCTCCGATGCCGCCGACCTTCAGGCCCGGAAGCGCGCTTCCTCCACCCCCGGCGTCCTGGAGCGTGAACATCACCTGGAAGAGCGGCGAGTGGCTCAAGCTGCGCTCCGGCTGCAGCTCGGCCACCAGCTTCTCGAAGGGAAGCTCCTGGTTCGCGTACGCGCCCAGCGTCGCCTCCCGCACCCGCCGCAGCACCTCGCGGAAGCCCGGGTCGCCCGAGAGATCGGTCCGCAGCACCAGCGTGTTGATGAAGAAGCCGATCAGTTCCTCGATCTCCCCGCGCGTGCGCCCGGCAATCGGGCTCCCCACCACCACGTCCTCGCTGCCGGCGTACTTGCCCAGCAGCACCTGGAAGGCGCCCAGCAGCGTCATGTACAGCGTCGCGCCTTCGCTCCGTCCCAGCGCCTGCAGCCGCTCCAGCAGCTCTGGGGAGAGCTCCACCGGGACCGTGGCGCCCCGGTACGTCTGCACCGCCGGGCGGGGATGGTCGGTGGGCAGCTCCAGCAGCTCCGGCGCGCCCGCCAGGCGCTCCTTCCAGTACGCCAGCTGCCGGTCCAGCATCTCGCCCGCCAGCTGCTTGCGCTGCCACACGGCGAAATCGGCGTACTGCACCGGCAGTTCGGAGAGCGGCGACTCACGCCCCTCGCGGTACGCCGCGTACAGCGCCGACAGCTCCCGGAAGAGCACCCCCACGCTCCACCCGTCGCTCACGACGTGGTGCATCGAGAGCAGCAGCACGTGGTCTTCCTCGCCCAACCGCAGCAGCGCCGCACGGAACAGGGGTCCCGCCGAGAGGTCGAAGGGCCGTGCCACCTCCTCCCCGGCGCGCCGCCTGAGCGCCGCCTCGCGATCCGCCGCGCTCAACCCCGACAGGTCATCAACCGGCAGGACGAAGCCATCGAAGGGCGCCACCACCTGCACCGGCGAGTCGTCCACTTCCCCGAAGGTGGTGCGCAGCGTCTCGTGACGCCGGACGATCTCACCCACCGCGCGCTCCAGCGCCCGCTCGTCCAGCGCGCCCGTCAGACGCCATGCCCCGGGGATGTTGTAGGTGGCGCTCCCCGGCTCCAGGCGGTCCAGGAACCAGATCCGCTCCTGCGCGAAGGAGAGCGGCAGCGCTCCCGTGCGCTCCACCGGCACCACCGGCGGCAGCACCGGCAGCTCCCTGCGCCGCTCGTCCTCCACGGCCTTCGCCAGCTCCGCCACCGTGGGTCCCTCGAACAGCGCCCGCAGCGGCACCTCCACGCCGAACACCGCGCGGATGCGCGAGACCACCCGCGTGGCCAGCAGTGAGTGCCCGCCCAGCTCGAAGAAGCTCTCCGTCACCCCCACCCGCTCCAGGCGCAGCGTCTCCGCCCAGATCTCCGCCAGCACCTCCTCGGTCGGCGTACGCGGCGCCACGTAGCGCTCCTCCGCCGGGGCGAAGTCCGGCGCCGGCAGCGACTTACGGTCCAGCTTCCCATTCGGCGTCAGCGGCAGCCGGTCCAGGGCGACGAACGCGGATGGGACCATGTACTCCGGCAGGCTCCCCCGCAGGTGCTCCCGCAGCTCATCCGCCTCGACAGCCCCGACGACGTACGCCACCAGCCGCCAGTCGCCCGGCGCATCCTCGCGCGCCACGACCACGCAGTCGGTCACGTCGGCGTGGCCCCGCAGGACGGCCTCGATCTCTCCCGGCTCGATGCGGAAGCCCCGGATCTTCACCTGCCCGTCCAGGCGGCCCAGGTACTCCAGCGTCCCGTCCGCCCGCCAGCGCGCCCGGTCGCCCGTGCGGTACAGCCTCGCGCCGCCTTCCACCGAGAACGGATCCGGGACGAAGCGCTCCGCCGTCAGGCCGGCACGTCCCAGGTAGCCGCGCGCCACCCCCGCCCCGCCGATCAGGAGCTCGCCCGGCACGCCCGCCGGCTGCGGGCTCCCGAGCCCGTCGCAGACGTACAGGCGCACGTTCCCCAGGGGACGGCCGATCGGGTGTCCCGCCACGATCCCGTCCTGCGGGACGGGGTGCGTGGAGGCCAGGATGGTCCCCTCGGTGGGGCCGTAGAGGACGTGCGTCTCCGCCCCGGGGAGCGTCTCCCGCATCTCCGCCAGCAGGTCGGCCATGACCCGGTCGCCGCCCACGAAGACGCGCCGCAGCCGTCCCAGCCGGGGCGTCTCGCGCTCCGCATGCACCAGCTGCCGCATCAGCGCGGGGACGGCGTGCACCAGCGTGGCGTCCGCGATCTCCTCCAGCAGCGCGGGCGCGTCCAGCACCCGCTCGCGCTCCACCAGGCGCACCGCGCCTCCCGAGATCAGCGGCAGCAGCGCCTCGAAGAGCCAGATGTCGAAGGCGTACGAGGCCAGCGCCGGCATCACGTCGCCCTCGCCGACGCCGAACGCCTCGCGTGTGGCGGCCAGCAGGTTGGCCAGCGAGCCGTGCTGCACCAGCACCCCCTTGGGGCGGCCCGTGCTCCCCGAGGTGTAGATCACGTACGCCAGGCCCGCGTCGGAGGCGGGCACCTCCGGCGCCGCCTCCGCCGCCGTCTCCGGAAGCCGGTCCACCCGCACGAGGGTGGCCCCGTGCTCCGGCAGCACCCCGGCCGTGTCCCCCGTGGCGACCACCACCGGAAGCGCCGCGTCGGTGAGGATCCACCCCAGCCGCTCCGCCGGGTAGCCCGGATCGAGGGGGACGTAGGCGCCGCCCGCCTTCCAGATCCCCAGCACCCCCACCAGCAGCTCGGGCGTGCGCTCCATGCACAGCCCCACCGGGGTCTCGGGCCCGACCCCCAGCTCGCGCAGGTGCCGGGCGAGGACCGCCGCGCGCCGGTCCAGCGCGCCATAGGTCACGGCCTTTCGGCCGTCCAGGAAGGCAACGGCCTCCGGAGCGCGCCGCGCCCACTCGGCGAAGAGCGCGTGGGCCGGCGGGTCGGAGCTTCCGCGCTCCGTGCGGTTCCAGGCATCCACCACCAGGCCGCGCTCTTCTGCCGAGAGCAGCTCCAGCTGCGAGAGCCGCACGTCCGCGTCCGCGGCGACCTGCTCCAGCACCCGCTCCAGGTGCCCCAGCATCCGCCGGACGGTGGTGCGGTCGAAGAGGTCGGTGCTGTAGTTCAGTCCCCCGCGCAGGCCCTGCGCGTGCACGGCGATGTTCAACTCGAGGTCGAACCTCGTGGTCCCGAGCTCCGCTTCCACGCCCCCGCCCTTCAGACCGGCGAGACCGCCCGCGGGCTGGTTGCGGTCCTGCAGGGAGAACACGACCTGGAAGAGAGGAGAGTGGCTGAGGCTGCGCTCCGGCTGCAGCTCGGCCACCAGCCGCTCGAACGGCACCTCCTGGTGCTCGTACGCGCCCAGCGTCGCCTCGCGCACCCGCCGCAGCACCTCCCGGAAGCCCGGGTCGCCCGAGAGGTCGGTCCGCAGCACCAGCGTGTTGACGAAGAAGCCGATCAGCTCCTCCACCTCCCGGCGCGTGCGTCCGGCGATCGGGCTCCCCACCACCACGTCCTCGCTCCCGGCGTACTTCGAGAGCAGCACCTGGAACGCGGAGAGCATCACCATGTACAGCGTGGCGCCCTCGCTCCGCCCCAGTCGCTGGAGACGCTCCAGCAGCTCCAGGGGCAGCTCGATCCGCTCGCGCGCGCCCCGGAACATCTGCACCGCCGGGCGGGGACGGTCGGTGGGCAGCTCCAGCAGCTCCGGCGCGCCCGCCAGGCGCTCCTTCCAGTACTCCAGCTGCCGATCCAGCACCTCGCCCGCCAGCTGCTCGCGCTGCCACACCGCGTGGTCGGCGTACTGCACCGCCAGCTCCGGCAGCGGCGACTCACCGCCCTCGCGGTACGCCGCGTACAGCGCCGACAGCTCGCGGAAGAGCACCCCCAGGCTCCACCCGTCGCTGACGATGTGGTGCATCGAGAGCAGCAGCACGTGATCCTCGGCGCCCAGCCGCAGCAGCGCGAGACGGAAGAGCGGTCCCGCCGAGAGGTCGAATCCCTGCCGCTCTTCCTCCCCGGCCCGACGCCTGACCGCCGCCTCGCGATCCGCCTCGCCCAGCCCTGACAGGTCCTCCACCGGCAGGGCGAAGCCGCCGAACGGCGCGATCACCTGCACCGGCGAGCCGTCCGCCTCGGCGAAGGTGGTGCGCAGCGCCTCGTGACGCCGGACGATCTCGCCCAGCGCGCGCTCCAGCGCCGCCACGTCCAGGGCACCGCCCAGGCGCCACGCCGCGAGGATGTTGTAGGCGGCTCTTCCCGGCTCCAGGCGGTCCAGGAACCAGAGCCGCTCCTGCGCGAAGGAGAGCGGCAACGCACCCGTGCGCCCGATCGGCACCACGGGCGGCAGCACCGGCAGCCCCGCGCGGCGCATCTCCTCCACGCGCCCGGCCAGCTCCGCCACCGTGGGCCCCTCGAAGAGCGCCCGGAGCGGCAGCTCCACGCCGAACACCTGCCGCACCCGCGACACCACGCGCGTGGCCAGCAGCGAGTGCCCGCCCAGCTCGAAGAAGCTCTCCGTCACCCCCACCCGCTCCAGGCGCAGCATCTCCGCCCAGATCTCGGCCAGCACCTCCTCGGTCGGCGTCCGCGGCGCCACGTAGCGCTCCTCCGCCGACGCGAGCTCCGGCGCCGGCAGCGCCCTGCGGTCGAGCTTGCCGCTCGGCGTGAGCGGAAGCCGCTCCAACGGGACGAACGCCGCCGGCACCATGAAGTCCGGGAGCTTCCGGCGCAGGTGCTCGCGCAGGACCGCCGCCTCCACGCCGCCCACCACGTACGCCGCCAGGCGCCGGTTCCCCGCCGCGTCTTCGTGCGCAACCACCGCCGCCTCGCTCACCCCCTCGCGCTCCAGGAGCCGAGCCTCGATCTCTCCCAGCTCGATCCGGTAGCCCCGCACCTTCACCTGTGTGTCCACACGACCCAGGAACTCGATGGTCCCATCCGCCAGCCACCGCCCCAGGTCTCCCGTTCGGTACAGCCGCGCTCCAGGCTGGGCGCCGAACGAGTCGGGAACGAACCTCTCCGCCGTCAGCGCCGGCCGGCCCAGGTACCCCCGCGCCACCCCCGCGCCGCCCACGTACAGCTCGCCGGCGACCCCGACCGGCACCGGCTCCCCTCGCGCGTCCAGCAGGTAGATACGCGCGTTGGAGATCGGTCTCCCGATCGAAGCCCCCGGCGCCTCCCCCTCTGCGCCGCAGCTCCGCACCGTGGAGGTCACGCTCGCCTCCGTGGGGCCGTACTCGTGGTACAGCCGCGCGCCCGGCAGCCGGGCCCGGAGCTCCGCCACCATCCCCACGGGGATGGGCTCCCCTCCCAGTACGATCCGCCGCAGGCTGGAGCACCCCTCCAGCCCTGGGTGCTCCAGGAACGCCTGCATCTGGGAGGGAGTGAGGACCAGGGTGCTGACCTCCCGGCGGCGGACGACCTCCACCAGGTAGTCCACCTCCCGCTGTCCACCGGGCCGCACGAGGACCAGGCGGGCGCCCGCCAGCAGCGGCGAGAACAGCTCGCGCACCGAGACGTCGAAGCTGAGCGACGTCCTCTGCAGCAGCGCGTCGCCGGCTCCGAGCTCCCAGTGCCGTTCTCCCCAGGCCAGCAGGTTGATGACGCCACGGTGCCCGTTCATCACCCCCTTCGGCTGCCCCGTGGAGCCGGAGGTGTAGATGACGTACGCCAGGTTCTCCGGGGTCAGCGCCCCGCGCCCGGGATTGGAGTCGGGCCGGCCGGTCCAGGCGGAAGCCTCTCCATCGAGCACCTCGATCGGAACGCCGGATCCGTCGAACCGTTCCGAGAGCGAGCGCTGCGTCAGCAGCACCACGGGCGCGCTGTCCCGGAGCATGTAGCGCAGCCGCTCCTCGGGATACTCCGGATCGAGCGGCACGTAAGCCCCGCCGGCTTTGAGCACCGCCAGCACGGCGACGACCATCTCGATGCCGCGCTCCACGCACAGCCCCACCCGCGACTCCGGACCTACGCCCAGGTCTCCGAGGTGGTGCGCCAGCCGGTTCGCCCGCGCGTTCAGCTCCGCGTACGTCACCTCCTCGTCCTCGTAGACCAGCGCCACCGCGTCGGGCGTGCGCTCCACCTGCGCCTCGAAGAGCTCGTGCACGCAGACGCCCCGCGGATACTCCGCGTCCGTGCGGTTCCACGCCTCCACCACCGTGCGGCGCTCCGCCTCCGGCAGCACGTCGAGGCTCCCGATCGCCCGCCCGGGGGTGGCCTCCAGCGCCTCGACCAGCCGCTCCAGCGCCGTGTGCATCATCCGGCACACCCGCTCCGCCTCTGCCGGGGCCGACACCTGCGCCACCAGCGAGAACGCCTCCCCCAGGTCGTCCACCGCGAGCGCCACCGGGTAGTTCGTCCGCTCCTGTGCGCGAATGCCCCGCACACCCGCCCCGGGCTGCCCCGCCTGCTGCGAACGCCTCGTTGCGCCGCCGTAGCGATAGTTCAGCAGCGAGGTGAACAGCGGCGTGGGTGCCGCCACACCGCTGCAGCGCTGCGCCAGCGCCAGCGAGGCGTGCTCGTGCCGGAGCAGGTCAGCCAGCAGCGCATGCGTGCGCCGCACCGCCGCCTCGACCCCTTCCTCTCCCACCCCGATCCGCACCGGCAGCGTGTTGATCAACGGGCCCATCACCCGGTCCGCCCCCTCCCCGCCCCGGCCGAAGAGCAGCGTCCCGAAGACCACGTCCGCTCGGCCGCTCAGCCGCGCCAGCACCTGCGCCCACGCCAGGTGGCACAGGCTCGCCGCGCTCACCCCCAGCGCCCGCGCCCGGCGGCGCAGCCGTGCGGCGACGTCGCCCGCCACCGGAAGCCGCGCCTCCGCGATCCCGTGTCCCTCCCCCAACACGTCCAGCAGCCCGTACGGCGCCGTCGGCTCCTCCACGTCCCCCAGCATGCCGCTGAAGAACCGCTCGTGCTCCTCCCGGCTCACCCCCAGGCGCGCCCGCGCCACGTAGTTGCGGAACGGCAGCGGCGCCGGCAGTTTCGACTCGACACCCCGCAGGTGCGCCGAGATCTCCTCCCGCTGCACCTCCAGCGACTCGTGATCGCTGGTCAGGTGGTGTCTGAGCATCAGCAGCAGCCACCGGCCACGCGCGCGGTCCTCGGCGATGCACGCCCGCAGCAGCGGCGCCCGCCCCAGCTCCATCCGGTACCGGCGAGGGTCATGGCGGCGCCACAGCTGCCCGGCCGCATCCTCTGCCGCATCCAGCTGCACCTCTTCCACCGGCAGCGGCGCGTGGCGCCAGACGACCTGCACCGGCTCGCGCAGCCCCTCCCAGGCCACGGCCGTGCGCAGGACGTCGTGGCGATCGATCACCGCCTGCAGTGCCGCCAGGTACTGCTCCAGGCGCGCGCGGGTCTCGAACTCGCCCACGCTCGACAGCAGGTACGGGTCGCCCTCCCGCGACAGCAGGTGATGGAAGAGGATTCCCTCCTGCAGTGGGGCCAGCGGGTAGATGTCCTGCACGTTCGCGGCTCCGCCCGGCACCTCCGCCACGATCCGGTCGATCTCCACCTGCGTGAGATCGACCAGCGGGATCATCTCGGGTGTGAGGAGCTCGCACCCCTCCGGAATCCCGTTCGCGGGGACCTCCACCTCCGAGGACGTCCGGCCCACGGCCAGGGCCAGCTCGGCCAGCACCGGGGTGGTGAACAGCGCACGCACGTCCACGTACAGCCCTGCGCGCCGCATCCGCCCGATCAGCTTGATCGCCAGGAGCGAGTGCCCGCCCAGCTCGAAGAAGTGGTCCCACCGCCCCACCCGCTCCACGCCCAGCACCTCTCCCCAGATCTGGGCCAGCGCCGCCTCCACCTCACCCAGCGGGGCCTCGTAGCTCCGCCGCGCGTACGCATCCCCCTCCGGCGCCGGCAGCGCCTTGCGGTCCAGCTTCCCGTTCGCGGTCAGCGGCAGCGCGTCCAGGAAGACGAACGCGGCCGGCACCATGTACTCCGGCAGGCTCTGCCGCACGTGCGCGCGCAGCGCCTCGGCTTCGGCGTCGCCGACGACGTACGCCACCAGCCGCCGGTCGTCCGTCTCGTCCTCGCGCACCACGACCCGCGCTTCGCGCACCGCCGCGTGCGCCGCCACCGCGCCCTCCACCTCCTCCAGCTCGATCCGGAACCCGCGGATCTTCACCTGCTCGTCCAGGCGGCCCATGAACTCCAGGTTCCCGTCCGCGCGCCACCGCACCCGGTCGCCCGTCCGGTACAGCCGGGCTCCCGGCTCCGCGGAGAACGGATCGGGGACGAAACGCTCCGCCGTCAGCGCCGGCCGCGCCAGGTACCCGCGCCCCAGCTGCCCTCCGCCCACGAAGAGCTCCCCCGGCACTCCGATGGGACACGGCGACATGCGGCCGTCCAGCGCGTAGAGAACCGTCCCCGGCGAGGGGCGGCCGATCGGCACCGCGCCGGCCGTGGCGTCACGCGCCTTCAGGGTATGGATGCAGCAGCCGACCACCGTCTCGGTGGGGCCGTACTCGTTGGTGATCGACACCTCCGGGGCCACCTCGCCCCAACGCGCCACCACCTCACCCGGCAGGCTCTCACCGCCGACGACGAACCGGCCCGTGGCGCGTGCCGCCTCGCCCGGCGCCAGCTGCTCGAGCAGGAGCGACAGGTGGGCGGGCGTGATCTTTACGAAGCCGAACGGGCCGGACGAACGAAGTACCGTCGCCAGCGCCTCGACCCCTTCATCCGGTGCGAGCACCACGGCTTCGCCGGCCAGCAGCGGAACGAAGAGGCTGGTTACCGTCAGGTCGAACGAGAGCGACGAGTGCACCGGAGCGCCCTGCCCGCTCCCGGATGCGTACTCCGCGCCGGCCCACGCCAGATAGCGCGCGAGTCCTCCGTGCGGGATGGCGGCGCCCTTGGGCCGCCCCGTAGACCCCGAGGTGTAGATCACGTACGCCAGGTTCTGCGCGGCCACCCTGCTCTCCGGCGCATGCGCCGGCTCCCGTGCGATCGCGCTCCCCTCCACGTCCAGCCGCACCACGCGCGCGGCGTGCGCGGGAAGCCTCTGCTCGAGGGAGGAGTGCGTCAGCAGCACGGGCACCGCGGCATCCTGGAGCATGAACGCCAGGCGATCCGCCGGATACTCGGGGTCCAGCGGCACGTAGGCGCCGCCGGCCTTCAGCACGGCGAGTACGGCTACGACCATCTCCGGGGTCCGCTCCACGCACAGCCCCACGCGCACCTCCGGCCCTACGCCCAGCGCGCGCAGGTAGTGCGCGAGCTGATTGGCACGCGCGTCCAGCTCGGCGTACGTCAGCTCCGCTCCCGCGAAGACCACGGCCACCGTTTCGGGCGTGCGCGCCGCCTGCTCCGCGAAGAGCTCGTGCACGCAGCGGTTCGCCGGAACCCCGGCCGCCGTCCGGCTCCACTCCTCCAGCACCAGCGCGCGCTCCGCCTGGCCGAGCAGCTCCAGCTGCGAAAGCCGCACGTCCGCGTCTGCGGCGACCTGCTCCAGCACCCGCTCCAGATGGCCGAGCATCCGCTCGATCGTGCCGCGCTCGAAGAGGTCGGTGCTGTAGCTCAGTCCGCCGCGCAGGCCCCGGGGGGTCGCCGCGAGCTCCAGGGAGAGATCGAACCTGGCGACCTCCATGGCCGGTGCGGCTCCGCTCATCTTCAGCCCCGCGAGCGCGCCTCCCCCGCCCCCGGCGTTCTGAAGCGTGAACATCACCTGGAAGAGCGGCGAGTGGCTCAAGCTGCGCTCCGGCTGCAGCTCGGCCACCAGCTTCTCGAACGGCACCTCCTGGTGTTCGTACGCGCCCAGCGTCGCCTCGCGCACCCGCTCCAGCACCTCGCGGAAGCTCGGGTCGCCGGAGAGATCGGTGCGCAGCACCAGCGTGTTGACGAAGAAGCCGATCAGCTCCTCCACCTCCCCGCGCGTGCGCCCGGCGATCGGGCTGCCCACCACCACGTCTTCGCTGCCGGCG
Source organism: Longimicrobium sp. (assembly GCA_036377595.1). NCBI lineage: Bacteria > Pseudomonadati > Gemmatimonadota > Longimicrobiia > Longimicrobiales > Longimicrobiaceae > Longimicrobium > Longimicrobium sp. The sequence goes on from DASUYB010000079.1 coordinate 28,647, forward strand.
TACCTGCCCAGCAGCACCTGGAAGGCGCCCAGCAGCGTCATGTACAGCGTTGCGCCCTCGCTCCGCCCCAGCGCCTGCAACCGCTCCAGCAGCTCCGGGGAGAGCTCCACCGGGACCGACGCGCCCCGGTGCGTCTGCACCGGCGAGCGGGGATGGTCGGTGGGCAGCTCCAGCAGCTCCGGCGCGCCCGCCAGGCGCTCCCGCCAGTAGGAGAGCTGCCGATCCAGCGCCTCGCCCTCCAGCTGCTCGCGCTGCCAGACGGCGTAGTCCGCGTACTGCACCGCCAGCTCCGGCAGCGGCGACTCCCCGCCCTCGCGGTACGCCGCGTACAGCGCAGCCAGCTCGCGGAAGAGCACCCCCATGCTCCACCCGTCGCTGACGATGTGGTGCATCGAGAGCAGCAGCACGTGGTCTTCCTCGCCCAGCCGCAGCAGCGCCGCGCGGAAGAGCGGTCCCGCCGCGAGGTCGAACGGCCGTGAAGCCTCCTCCCCGACCCGGCGCCTGACCGCCGCCTCGCGATCCGCCTCGCCCAGCCCGGACAGGTCCTCCACCGGCAGGGCGAAGCCGTCGAAGGGCGCGATCACCTGCACCGGCGCGCCGTCCGCCTCCGCGAAGACCGTCCGCAGCGCCTCGTGGCGCCGGACGATCTCGCCCAGGCTCCACTCCAGCGCCGCCTCGTCCAGCGCACCCTCCAGGCGCCGTGCCACGAACATGTTGTAGACGGCGCTTCCCGGCTCCAGCCGGTCGATGAACCAGAGCCGCTCCTGCGCGAAGGAGAGGGGCAGCGCCCCCGTGCGCTCGGCCGGCACCACCGGCGGCAGCACCGGCAGCCCCGCGCGGCGCATCGCCTCCACGCGCCCGGCCAGCTCCGCCACCGTGGGCCCCTCGAAGAGCACCCGCAGCGGCACCTCTACCCCGAACACCTGCCGCACCCGCGAGACCACGCGCGTGGCCAGCAGCGAGTGCCCGCCCAGCTCGAAGAAGCTCTCCGTCACCCCCACCCGCTCCAGGCGCAGCACCTCCGCCCAGATCTCCGCCAGCACCTCCTCGAGCGGCGTCCGCGGCGCCACGTAGCGTTCCAACGCCGACGCGAGCTCCGGCGCCGGCAGCGCCTTCCGGTCCAGCTTCCCGTTCGGCGAGAGCGGGAGCGCGTCCAGGAAGACGTACGCGGACGGGACCATGTGCTCCGGGAGCTCCCGGAGCAGGTGCTCGCGCAGGACTCCCGCCTCCACGTCGCCCACCACGTACGCCACCAGCCGCTTCTCCCCGGGCACGTCCTCGCGCGCCACGACCACGCAGTCGGCGACGCGCTCGTGCCGGCGCAGCACCGCCTCGATCTCGCCCGGCTCGATGCGGAAGCCGCGCACCTTCACCTGCGCGTCCACCCGCCCCAGGAACTCCAGCTCGCCCCGGACCGACCACCGCACCCGGTCGCCGGTCCGATAGAGCCGCGCCCCGGTCTCGCCGCCGAAGGGATCGGGAACGAACTTCTCGGCGGTCAGTCCCGGCCGGCCCAGGTAGCCGCGGGCCACCCCCACCCCCCCCACGTACAGCTCGCCGGGGACGCCGAGCGGCGCCGGCCGGCCGGCCGCGTCCAGCACGTACACCCGCACGTTCTCCAGCGCCCGGCCGATCGCGGGGGCACGCCCGTCCGCCTCGCAGCGGGCGGAGGCCGCGCAGACCGTGGTCTCCGTCGGGCCGTAGGCGTTCACGAAGGCACGGCCCCCGCTCCACCGCTCCACCGTGGCGGCGTCCACCGCCTCGCCCGCGCTCACCACCGTGCGCAGCTCCGGCAGGTCGTCCGGCGGGAGCACGGACAGCACCGAGGGCGGCAGGGTGGCCACGGTCACCCGCCCGCGCCGCAGCGTCTCCAGCAGCCCCGGGCCGGGGAGGAGCGCCTCGCGCGGCGCCAGCACCAGCGTGGCCCCGGCCAGCAGCGCGTCGAACAGCTCCGCCACCGCCGCGTCGAAGGAAAGCGAGGCGAACTGGAGGACGCGGCTGGTGTCGTCGATGCCGAAGCGGCGGGCCTGCGCGTACGCCAGGTTGGGGACGCCGCGGTGCGGCACCATCACCCCCTTGGGCGTCCCCGTGCTCCCCGAGGTGTAGATGACGTACGCCAGGTTCCCGGGGAGCACGCCGGCGGTCGGCGCCCGCGCGCTCCCGGCCTCGATGCGCTCGCGGTCGGCGTCGAGGCAGACCACCTCGGCGGCGTGGGGCGGGAGCCCCTCCGGCAGGGGGAGGCGGGTGAGCAGGAGACCGGCGCCCGAGTCGGCGAGCATGAAGGCCAGCCGCTCGGCCGGGTAGGCGGGGTCCAGCGGCACGTAGGCGCCCCCGGCCTTGAGCACGGCCAGGAGCGAGACCACCATCTCCACGCCGCGCTCCATCAGCACGCCCACGCGCACCTCGGGGCCCACGCCGCGGCCGCGCAGGTGGTGGGCGAGGCGGTTGGCGCGGCCGTCCAGCTCCGCGTACGTGAGCGACTCCTCCCCGAAGCGCAGGGCCACCGCCCCCGGCGTGCGCGCCGCCTGTTCCTCGAAGAGCTCGTGGATGCACCGGTCCGCCGGATACTCCGCTTCGGTCCGGTTCCACTCCTCCACCACCAGCGCGCGCTCCGCCTCCGGCAGCACGTCGAGGCTCCCCATCGCCCGTCCGGGAGAGCGCTCCAGCGCCTCGACCAGACGCTCCAGCGCCGTGTGCATCATCCGGCACACCCGCTCCGCCTCGGCCGGGGCAGCCACCTGCGCCGCCAGCGAGAACCGCTCCCCCCGGTCGTCCACCGAGAGCGACACGGGGTAGTTCGTCCGCTCCTGGCCCATGATCCCGCGCATCCCCGGCAGGGCCTGCGGCGCCTCCCCGGACTGCGCGCGCTTCTTCTCTCCGCCCCCCTTGCTGTGGCGATAGTTCAGCAGCGAGGTGAACAGGGGGGTGGGCGCCGCCACCCCGCTGCAGCGCTGCGCCATCGCCAGCGACGCGTGCTCGTGGCGCAGCAGCCCGGCCAGCAGCGCGTGCGTGCTCCGCACGGCCGCCGCCGCGCCCTCGGCGCCCACCCGGAGCCGCACGGGGAGCGTGTTGATGAGCAATCCCATCACGCGGTCGGCGCCCTCGCCCCCGGCCATGCGGCCGAAGAGCACGGTGCCGAAGACCACGTCGTCCCGCCCCGACACGCGCGCGAGCACCTGCGCCCACGCCAGGTGGAAGACGCTCGCCGCGCTCACCCCCAGCGCCTGCGCCCGCTCCCGCAGCCTGCGGGAGAGCTCCGCGTCCACCCGCAGGAGCGCGTCGGTGACGCCGGTGCCGTCGCGCCACGCGCCCTGCACGCCGAAGGGAACGGTCGGCTCGGTGACGTCGCCCAGGAGCTCGCGGAAAAAGCGCTCGTGCTCCTCGCGGCTGACGCCCAGCCGCGCCTGCGCCACGTAGTTGCGGTACGGCTGCGGCGGCGGGAGCTCGTGCGCGCGCCCCGCCATGTGCGCCTCGACCTCGTCGTGGATCACGTCGAAGGTCGTGTGGTCCTCCAGGAGGTGGTAGTACCACCACAGGAGCACCCACCGCGCGTTCGCGGGGTCGGCGGCGACGAAGAGGCGCATCATGGGCGCCCGCCCGATGTCGATCCGGTGGTTGCGCGGATGGAAGCGCTCCCAGAGCTGCGCCGCCACGTCTCCCGCCGCCGGGTCGAACGCGACCTCCTGCACCGGGAGCTCGGCCCCGCGCCAGACCACCTGCACCGGCTCGCGCAGCCCCTCCCACACCACGCCCGTGCGCAGGATGTCGTGCCGGCCGACCACCCACCGCAGCCCGGCGAGGAAGGCGTCCAGCCGCTCGCGGGTGTCGAAGGCGACCCCCCAGGCGTTCAGGTACGGGTCGTGGTCCTCCGCCATCACGTGGTGGAAGAGGATCCCCTCCTGCAGCGGGGCCAGCGGGTAGATGTCCTGCACGTTCGCGGCTCCGCCCGGCACCCCCGCCACGATCCGGTCGATCTCCGCCTGGGTGAGATCGACCAGCGGCAGCATCTCCGGCGTGAGGAGTTCGCACCCCTCCGGGATCCGGTTCGCGGGGACCTCCACCTCCGGAGACGCTCCGCCCACGGCCAGTGCCAGGTCGGCCAGCACCGGCGTGGTGAACAGGGCGCGCACGTCCACGTACAGCCCCGCGCGCCGCATCCGCTCGATCAGCCGGATCGCCAGGAGCGAGTGCCCGCCCAGCTCGAAGAAGTGGTCCCACCGCCCCACCCGCTCCACGCCCAGCACCTCCGCCCAGATCCCGGCCAGCGCCGCCTCCACCTCCCCCAGCGGCGCCTCGTAGCGCCCCCGCGCGTACGCATCCCCCTCCGGCGCCGGCAGCGCCTTGCGGTCCAGCTTGCCGTTCGGCGTCAGCGGCAGCGCGTCCAGGGAGACGAACGCCGCCGGCACCATGTACTCCGGCAGCTCCCGGCGCAGGTGCTCGCGCAGCACGCCCGCCTCCACCTCGCCCACCACGTACGCCACCAGCCGCCTGTCCCCCGGCACGTCCTCGCGGGCCAGGACGACGGCCTCGCGCACCTCCGGGTGCTCGGCCAGCCGCACCTCGATCTCGCCCAGCTCGATCCGGAAGCCGCGGATCTTCACCTGCTCGTCCAGGCGGCCCATGTAATCGAGCGTCCCATCCGCCAGCCACCGGACGCGGTCGCCGGTGCGATACAGCTTTCCAGGGCCGAACGGATTTTGGACGAACCGCTGCGCCGTCAGCTCGGGGCGATTCAGGTAGCCGCGCGCCACGCCGCCGCCGCCCACGTACAGCTCGCCCGGCACCCCGATCGGCACCGGCCGCCGCGCCGGATCGAGCACGTACAGCCGCAGGTCGGGGATGCGCACGCCGATCGGGCTGCCGGAGCCGCCGAAGACGTCCTCGCGGCCGAGCGGCCGGTAGGTCACGTGCACGGTGGTCTCGGTGATCCCGTACATGTTCACCAGCCGCGGCGTCTCGGCGCCGCGGCGCTCCACCCACTCGCGGAGCGTGGCGGGCTCCAGCGCCTCGCCGCCGAACACCACCACGCGCAGCGCCAGCTCGCCGCCCCGCTCGCCGTCCACGCGGATGAGCTGCCGGAACGCCGAGGGCGTCTGGTTGAGCACGGTCACGCCCTCGCGCTGGACCAGCGCGTGGAACGCCTCGGGGTCGCGGCTGTCCAGCTCCGGCACCACCACCACGCGGCCGCCGTACAGGAGCGCGCCCCACAGCTCCCAGACCGAGAAGTCGAAGGCATACGAGTGGAAGAGCGTCCACACGTCGCTTTCCCCGAAGCCGAACCAGGCCTCGGTGGCCGCGAAGAGGCGGACGACGTTGGCGTGCGTCACCTCCACGCCCTTCGGCTTACCCGTGGATCCCGACGTGTAGATGACGTACGCCAGCGAATCCGGCCGCGCCCCGTGCTCCGGCGCCTCCGACGACTCGGCGGCGATCGCGTCGGCATCGACGTCGAGCCGGACGACCGTCGTCGCATCCGACCGCAGCCCATCCGCCAGACTGCCCGTGGAGACGACGATGGAGACGCCGGAATCTTCCACCATGTAGGCGAGGCGATCCTCGGGATACGCCGGGTCGAGCGGGAGGTAGCCCGCGCCCGACTTCAGGATGCCGAGGATGCCGACCACCGTCTCGAACGATCGCTCCACGCACAGGCCGACGAGCGTATCCGGCCGCGCGCCCAGCTTCCGCAGATGGTGGGCGAGGCGATTCGCCTCCTCGTCCAGCTCGCGGTACGTCTTCGGATGCCCGTCGAGCGTGACGGCGACGGCCTCCGGCGTGCGCGCCGCCTGCGCCTCGAACCGCTCATGGATGCAGCGGTCCGCCGGGTACTCCGCTTCGGCCCGGTTCCACGCCTCCAGCACGAGCGCGCGCTCCGGCCCGCCGAGCAGCTCCAGTTCCGAAAGCCGCACGTCCGCGTCGGCGGCGACCTGCTCCAGCACCAGTGCCAGGTGGCCCAGCATCCGCTCGACCGTGGCGCGCTCGAAGAGGTCCGTGCTGTAGTTCAGCGCGCCACGCAGACCCTGGGGGGTCGCCGCGAGCGTCAGGGCGAGATCGAACTTGGCGATCTCCATGGCCGCTCCGACGCCGCTCACCTCCAGCCCCGCGAGCGCGTCTCCCCGGCCCTCGACGTTCTGGAGCGTGAACGACACCTGGAAGAGCGGCGAGTGGCTCAGGGAGCGCTCCGGCTGCAGCTCGGCCACCAGCTTCTCGAAGGGCACCTCCTGGTGCGCGTACGCGCCCAGCGTCGCCTCGCGCACGCGCCCCAGCAGGTCGCGGAAGCCCGGATCTCCACCGAGGTCGGCGCGCAGCACCAGCGTGTTGACGAAGAAGCCGATCAGCTCCTCCACCTCCCGGCGCGTGCGCCCGGCGATCGGGCTGCCTACGACGATGTCCTCGCTCCCGCTGTACTTCGACAGCAGCACCTGGAAGGCGCCCAGCAGCACCATGTACAGCGTCGCGCCCTCGCGCAGTGCCAGCACCTGCAGCCGCTCCAGCAGCTCCGGGGAGAGCTCCACCGGGACCGACGCGCCCCGGTGCGTCTGCACCGGCGGGCGGGGACGGTCGGTGGGCAGCTCCAGCAGCTCCGGCGCGCCCGCCAGCCGCTCCCGCCAGTACGAGAGCTGCCGCTCCAGCGCCTCGCCCACCAGCTGCTCGCGCTGCCAGACGGCGTAGTCGGCGTACTGCACCGCCAGCTCCGGCAGCGGCGACTCCCCGCCTTGGCGGTACGCCGCGTACAGCGCAGACAGCTCGCGGAAGAGCACCCCCGTGCTCCACCCGTCGCTGACGGCGTGGTGCATCGTGAGCAGGAGCACGTGATCCTCGGCGCCCAGCCGCAGCAGCGCCGCACGAAAGAGCGGTCCCGCCGAGAGGTCGAACCCCCGCCGCGCCTCCTCGCCGGCCCGGCGCCTGACCGCCGCCTCGCGATCCGCCTCGCCCAGCCCCGACAGGTCCTCCACCGGCAGGGCGAACCCGCCGAAGGGCGCCACTACCTGCGCCGGCGAGCCGTCCACCTCGCCGAAGGTGGTCCGCAACACCTCGTGACGCCGCACGATCTCCCCCAGCGCGCGCCCCAGCGCCCGCTCGTCCAGCGCACCCGCCAGGCGCCATGCCGCGGGGATGTTGTAGACGGCGCTTCCCGGCTCCAGCCGGTCGATGAACCAGAGCCGCTCCTGCGCGAAGGACAGCGGCGCGGGACCGCCACCCGCGCGGGGGCGGATGGCGTCCGGCTCGTGCGCCGGGGCGGTCTGCTGCCGCAGGATCTTCTGCAGCAGGGCCCGGCGCTCCGGTGACAGCTTGTCTACTCGTCCGAGTACTTCGCTCATCGAGCCTTCGTCTCCGGTATCACGGCGGCGGGAGCCACGGCGGGTAACGGTCGGGACGGGAAATCAGTCCGCGCCGAGAAGCTGCAGCACCTCGTCGTCCGACAGCCCCTCCAGCTGCTCCAGCGCGTCCGCGAGCTCCGACTCCTCCACCCGCGCCAGCACCAGCTTCTCCACCTGCAGCGCCAGGCCGGCCACCGTGGGGCTCTCGAAGAGCGCGCGAAGCGGAAGCTCGATGGCGAATACGTCGCGGACGCGCGAGACCACGCGAGTGGCCAGCAGCGAGTGCCCGCCCAGCTCGAAGAAGCTTTCCTCCACCCCCACCCGCTCCAGCCGCAGCACCTCCCCCCAGATCCCCGCCAGCACCTCCTCGGTCGGCGTCCGCGGCGCCACGTACCGGTCCTCCGCCGACGCGCGCTCCGGCGCCGGCAACGCCTTCCGGTCCAGCTTCCCGTTCGGCGTCAGCGGCAGCGCGTCCAGGAAGACGAACGCGGACGGCACCATGTGCTCCGGCAGGCTCTGGCGCAGCCAGGCCCGCAGCGCGTCCGCCTCCACGGCGCCCATTACGTACGCCACCAGCCGCGTCTCCCCCGGCACGTCCTCGCGCGCCAGGACGACGGCCTCGCGCACCTCCGGGTGCCCGGCCAGCCGCGCCTCGATCTCGCCCGGCTCGATCCGGAACCCGCGCACCTTGGCCTGCGCGTCCAGGCGGCCCAGGTACTCCAGCGTCCCGTCCGCCATCCACCGCACCCGGTCGCCGGTGCGGTACAGGCGCGCGCCGGGCTCGGCCGCGAACGGGTCGGGCACGAAGCGCTCGGCCGTCGCGGCGGGGCGGTTCAGGTAGCCGCGCGCCACCTGCGCCCCGCCCACGTACAGCTCTCCGGGGACGCCGACCGCCGCCGGCCGCCTCGCCGCGTCCAGCACGTAGCAGCGGGTGTTGGGGACCGGCTTCCCGATCGGCACCTGCGAGACACGGCCGCTCTCCGGCGCCTCCCAGAGCGTCACGCCGATGGTGGTCTCGGTGGGCCCGTAGCTGTTCAGCAGGCGCACCCGTCCGCCCGTCGCGGCCTGCCACGCGCGCACCTGCCCCGGGAGCGCGGCCTCCCCGCCGATCACCACCAGCCGCAGCGACTCCGGGAGCGCCTCGGGACGGGCATCCAGGTGGGGCGACACGTGGTGCCACACGGCCGTGGGCAGATCCAGGACGCTGACGCCCCACCGGTCGCAGGCCTCCCAGAACGACCCGGGCGTCTCGAGCATCTCCTCGGTGCGCAGCACCAGGGTCGCGCCGGAGGCGAGCGTGGCGAAGATCTCCTCCGCCGCGGGGTCGAAGCTGATGGAGGCGAACTGGAGGAACCGGTCGCCCGGCTGGACCGCGAACTCCCGGGCCGCGTGGGCGGTGTAGTTGACGAGCGCCCGGTGCTCGACGGCGACGCCCTTGGGGGTCCCCGTGCTCCCGGACGTGTAGATCACGTAGGCCAGCGAGCCCGGCCCCGCTCCGCTCTCCGGGTTCTCCGCGCTCTCCCCCGCGAGCTCCGCCTCCGCGGTCTCCACGCTCACCACGTCGATCCCTGCCCGCACCGGGAGCGCGCCGCGCAGCCGCTCCTGCGTCAGCAGCACCGCCGCCGCGGAGTCGGCCACCATGAACGCCAGCCGCTCGGCCGGGTACGCGGGGTCCAGCGGCACGTACGCGCCCCCGGCCTTCAGCACGGCCAGGAGCGAGACCACCATCTCCAGGCTCCGCTCCAGGCAGATCCCCACCCGCACCTCCGGTCCAACGCCCAGGCGGACCAGATGATGCGCCAGCCGGTTCGCGCGCTCGTTCAGTTCGCGGTAGGTGAGCGACTCCTCCTCGAAGCGCACGGCCACCGCGTCCGGCGTGCGCGCCGCTTGTTCCTCGAAGAGCCGGTGGATGGGAGAACTCGCGGGATACTCCGCGCCCGTGCGGTTCCACGCCTCCACCACCTGCCGGCGCTCCGCCTCCGGCAGCACGTCGATACTCCCCATCGCCCGCCCGGGAGAGAGCTCCAGCGCCTCGACCAGCCGCTCCAGCGCCGTATGCATCATCCGGCACACCCGCTCCGCCTCCGCCGGTGCCGCCACCTCCGCGGTCAGCGAGAACTCCTCCCCCCGGTCGTCCACCGAGAGCGACACGGGGTAGTTCGTCCGTTCCTGTACGCGAATGCCCCGCCCGCCCACCCGCGGCTGCCCCGCCTCCCGCGAACGCCTCGTCGCGCCGCTGTAGCGATAGTTCAGCAGCGAGGTGAACAGGGGCGCGGGTGCCGCAACGCCGCTGCAGCGCTGCGCCAGCGCCAGGGAGGCATGCTCGTGCCGCAGCAGGTCCGCCAGCAGCGCGTGCGTGCGCCGCACCGCCGCCTCGGCCCCCTCCTCTCCCATCCCGATCCGCACCGGCAGCGTGTTGATGAAGGGGCCCAGCACCCGGTCCGCCCCCTCCCCGCCCTGCATCCGGCCGAAGAGCAGCGTCCCGAAGACCACGTCGCTCCGGCCCGAGACCCGCGCCAGCACCTGCGCCCATGCCAGGTGGCACAGGCTCGCCGCGCTCACCCCCAGCGCCCGCGCCCGCCGGCGCAGCCGTACGCCCAAGTCGCCCGCCACCGGAAGCCGCGCCTCCTCCATCCCATGTCCCTCGCCCCACACGTCCAGCAGCCCGTACGGCGCCGTCGGCTCCTCCACGTCGCCCAGCATCCCGCTGAAGAAGCGCTCGTGCTCCTCCCGGCTCACCCCCAGGCGCGCCTGCGCCACGTAGTTGCGGAAGGGGAGCGGCGCCGGCAGCTCGGACTCGACACCCCGCAGGTGCGCCGAGATCTCTTCCCGCAGCACCTCCAGCGACTCGTGGTCTTCCGTCAGGTGGTGCGTGAGCATCAGCAGCAGCCACCGGCCACGCGCGCGGTCCTCGGCGATGCACGCCCGCCGCAGCGGCGCCCGCCCCAGCTCCATCCGGTACCGCCGGGGATCATGGTGCCGCCACAGCTGCTCGGCCGCATCCTCTGCCCCCGCATCCAGCTGCACCTCCTCAACCGGCAGCGGCGCGTGCCGCCAGACGACCTGCACCGGCTCGCGCAGCCCCTCCCAGGCCACGGCCGTGCGCAGGATGTCGTGGCGGTCGATCACCGCCTGCAGTGCCGCCAGATACTGCTCCAGGCGCGCGCGGGTGTCGAACTCGGTGACGCTCGACTGCAGATACGGGTCTCCCTCCCGCGAAAGCAGATGGTGGAAGAGGATCCCCTCCTGCAGCGGGGCCAGCGGGTAGATGTCCTGCACGTTCGCGGCTCCGCCCGGCACCCCCGCCACGATCCGGTCGATCTCCGCCTGGGTGAGATCGACGAGCGGCAGCATCTCCGGCGTGAGGAGTTCGCACCCCTCCGGGATCCGGTTCGCGGGGACCTCCACCTCCGAGGACGTCCGGCCCACGGCCAGGGCCAGCTCGGCCAGCACCGGCGTGGTGAACAGGGCCCGCACGTCCACGTACAGCCCCACCCGCCGCATCCGCTCGATCAGCTTGATCGCCAGGAGCGAGTGCCCGCCCAGCTCGAAGAAGTGGTCCCACCGCCCCACCCGCTCCACCTTGAGCACCTCTGCCCAGATCCCGGCCAGCGCCGCCTCCACCTCCCCCAGCGGTGCCTCGTAGCTCCGCCGCGCGTACGCATCCCCCTCCGGCGCCGGCAGCGCCTTGCGGTCCAGCTTCCCGTTCGTGGTCAGCGGCAGCCGCTCCAGCGCGACGAACGCCGCCGGCACCATGTGCTCCGGGAGCTCCCGGCGCAGGTGCTCGCGCAGCACGCCCGCCTCCACCTGGCCCACCACGTACGCCACCAGCCGCTTCTCCCCGGGCTCGTCCTCGCGGGCCACGACCACGCAGTCGGCGACTCCCTCGCTCCGCCGCAGCGCGCCCTCGATCTCGCCCAGCTCGATGCGGAAGCCGCGCACCTTCACCTGATGGTCGAGCCGCCCCAGGTACTCGATGGCGCCGTCCGCCCGCCACCGCGCCCGGTCGCCGGTACGGTACAGCCGTGCGCCGCCCCGCACCGAGAACGGATCGGGGACGAAGCGCTCCGCCGTGAGTGCCGCGCGGCCCAGGTAGCCGCGCGCCACCTGCACGCCGCCGATGTACAGCTCGCCCGCGACCCCCACCGGCACCGGCTCGCCCGCCGCGTCCAGCAGGTAGATGCGGACGTTGGCCATGGGAGATCCGATCGGGGTGATGGCGGCCGCGTCGGGCCGGCCCGTGCACGGCCAGGCCGTGACGTCCACCGCGGCCTCGGTGGGACCGTAGACGTTGTACAGCCGCGCCCAGGGCGCCTGGCCCGAGAAGCGGCGGACGAGCTCCGCGGGGAGCGCTTCGCCGCCGCACATCACCGTCCGGAGCGCGTGGCACGCGGCCAGCCCTCCCTCGTCCACCAGGGCCTGGAGCAGTGACGGAACCGCGTGGAGGGTCGTGATCCCCTCGCGCTGCATCAACTCCAGCAGGTACCCTGGATCCCGGTGTCCCTCCGGCCGCGCCAGCACCAGCCGGCCGCCCACGAGCAGCGGGGGAAGCAGCTCCCGCAGCGAGGCGTCGAAGCTGTACGGCGTCTTGTGAAGCACCGCGTCGTCCGCGGAGAGCCCGGAGAGATCCTGCATCCAGCTCAGCGCGTTGATCACGGCGCGGTGCGGGACCCCCACGCCCTTGGGCCGGCCGGTGCTTCCGGAGGTGTAGATGGCGTACGCCAGGTGCTCCGGCGTGAGCGTGCCGCGTTCGGGGTTCGTCACCGGGCGGCGGCCCCAGGCCGGTGCGGCTTCGTCCAGCTCCAGCACCGGCGCGCCCGTGCTCCCGATCCGGTCCCGGAGCCTCCGCTGCGACAGCACCACCGCCGGGTCGCTGTCGGCCAGCATGTACGCCAGGCGGTCCGCCGGGTATGCGGGGTCCAGCGGCACGTATGCCCCGCCGGCCTTGAGCACCGCCAGGAGCCCCACCATCATCTCCAGGCTCCGTTCCAGGCAGAGCCCCACCCGCGCATCGGGGCCCACGCCCAGGGAGCGGAGGTGGTGCGCCAGGCGGTTCGCCCGCCGGTTCAGCTCCGCGTACGTGAGGGGCTCGCCTTCGAACACCAGCGCCGTCGCGTCGGGCGTGCGCGCCGCCTGCGCCTGGAACAGCTCGTGGATGCACCGGTCCACCGGATACTCGGCCGCCGTCCCGTTCCACGCCTCCAGCACGAGCGCGCGTTCCGCCTCGCCGAGCAGCTCCAGCCGCGAGAGCCGCACGTCCGCGTCGGCGGCGACCTGCTCCAGCGCCCGTGCCAGGTGGCCGAGCATGCGGACGGCCGTGCCGCGCTCGAAGAGGTCCGTGCTGTAGCTCAGTACGCCACGCAGGCCCTGGGGGGTCGCCGCGAGCGTCAGGGAGAGATCGAACTTGGCGCTCTCGAGCTCCGCACCGACTCCGCTCACGCTCAGCCCCGCGAGAGCGTCTCCCCGGTCCTCGGCGTTCTGGAGCGTGAACAGCACCTGGAAGAGAGGCGAGTGGCTCAGGCTGCGCTCCGGCTGCAGCTCGGCCACCAGCTTCTCGAAGGGCACCTCCTGGTGCTCGTACGCGCCCAGCGTCCCCTCGCGCACGCGCCCCAGCAGCTCGCGGAAGGTGGGATCTCCGGACAGGTCGGTGCGCAGGACGAGCGTGTTGGCGAAGAAGCCGATCAGCTCCTCCACCTCGCGCCGCGTCCGCCCGGCGATTGGGCTGCCGACGACGACGTCCTCGCTCCCGCTGTACTTCGACAGCAGCAGCTGGAAGGCGGAGAGCAGCACCATGTACAGCGTGGCGCCCTCGCCGCGGCCCAGCGCCTGGAGACGGTCGAGCAGCGCGAGCGGCAGGTCGAGCCGCTCCCGCGCGCCGCGGTGCGACTGCACCGGCGGCCGGGGCCGGTCCGTCGGCAGCTCCAGCAGCGCCGGCGCGCCCGCCAGCCGCTCCTTCCAGTACGCCAGCTGCCGGTCCAGCATCTCGCCCGCCAGCTGCTCGCGCTGCCACACGGCGAAGTCCGCGTACTGCACCGGCAGCTCCGGCAGCGGCGACTCCCGCCCCGCCAGGTACGCCGCGTACAGCACCGACAGCTCGCGGAAGAGCACCCCCACGCTCCACCCGTCGCTCACGACGTGGTGCATCGAGAGCAGCAGCACGTGCTCCTCGGCGCCCAGCCGCAGCAGCGCCGCGCGGAAGAGCGGCCCCGCCGAGAGGTCGAACGCGCACCGCGCCTCCTCCCCGAAGCGCTGTCTGATCGCCTCCTCGCGATCCGCCTCGCCCAGCGCCGAAAGGTCCTCCACCAGCAGGGTGAAGGCGCCGAAGGGCGCCACCACCTGCATCGGCGAGCCGTCCACGTCGGCGAAGGTGGTGCGCAACGCCTCGTGACGCCGGACGATCTCACCCAGCGCGCGCTCCAGCGCCCGCTCGTCCAGCGCACCCTCCAGGCGCCATGCCCTGGGGATGTTGTAGGTGGTGCTCCCCGGCTCCAGCCGGTCGATGAACCAGAGCCGCTCCTGCGCGAAGGAGAGCGGCAGCGCCCCCGCGCGCTCCACCGGCACCACCGGCGGCAGCACCGGCAGCTCCGCGCAGCGGATCTCCTCCACGGCCTTCGCCAGCTCCGCCACCGTGGGTCCCTCGAAGAGCGCGCGCAGCGGCAGCTCCACGCCGAACACCGCGCTCACCCGCGACACCACCCGGGTAGCGAGCAGCGAGTGCCCGCCAAGGTCGAAGAAGCTTTCCTCCACCCCCACCCGCTCCAGCCGCAGCACCTCCGCCCAGATCCCTGCCAGCACCTCCTCTGTCGGGGTGCGCGGCGCCACGTAGCGCTCCTCCGCCGACGCGAGATCCGGCGCCGGCAATGCCTTGCGGTCCAGCTTCCCGTTCGGCGTCAGCGGCAGCGCCTCAAGCACCACGAACGCCGCCGGCACCATGTACTCCGGCAGGCTCCGCCGCACGTGCGCGCGCAGCGCGTCCGCCTCGACAGCCCCGACGACGTACGCCACCAGTCGCGGCTCGCCCGGCACGTCCTCCCACACGATCACCCGCGCCTCGCGCACCTCCGCGTGCGCCGACAGCACGGCCTCGATCTCCCCCGGCTCGATGCGGAAGCCGCGGATCTTCAGCTGTTCGTCCAGCCGCCCCAGGTACTCCAGCGTCCCGTCCACCCGCCAGCGCGCCCGGTCACCCGTGCGGTACAGCCGCGCGCCGCCTTCCACCGAGAACGGATCGGGGACGAACCGCTCCGCGGTCATCGCGGAGCGGCCCAGGTAGCCGCGCGCCACCCCCGCCCCGCCGATCAGGAGCTCGCCCGGGACGCCCGCCGGCTGCGGGCTCCCGAGGCCGTCGCAGACATACAGGCGCACGTTCCCCAGGGGACGGCCGATCGGGTGCCCCGCCACGATCTCGTCCTGCGGGACGGGGTGGGTGGAGGCCAGGATGGTCCCCTCGGTGGGGCCGTAGAGGACGTGAGATTCCGCCCCGGGGAGCGCTTCCCGCATCTCCGCCAGCAGGTCGGCCATGACCCGGTCGCCGCCCACGAAGGCGCGCCGCAGCCGGGCGAGCCGGGGCGTCTCGCGCTCCGCCTGGACCAGCTGCCGCATCAGCGCCGGGACCGCGTGCACCAGCGTGGCGTCCGCGATCTCCTCCAGCAGCGCGGGCGCGTCCAGCACCCGGTCGCGCTCCACCAGGCGCACGGCGCCTCCCGAGGTGAGCGGCAGCAGCGCCTCGAAGAGCCAGATGTCGAAGGCGTACGAGGCCAGCGCCGGCATCACGTCGCCCTCGCCGACCCCGAACGCCTCGCGCGTGGCGGCGAGCAGGTTCGACAAGGAGCCGTGCTGCACCAGCACCCCCTTGGGGCGGCCCGTGCTCCCCGACGTGTAGATGACGTACGCCAGGCCCGCGTCGGACGCGGGCACCTCCAGCGCCGCCTCCGCCGCCGTGTCCGCAAGCTGGTCCACCCGCACGAGGGTGGCTCCGTGCTCCGGCAGCACCCCGGCCGTGTCCGCCGTGGCGACCACCACCGGAAGCGCCGCGTCGGCGATGATCCATCCCAGCCGCTCCGCCGGGTAGCCCGGATCCAGGGGGACGTAGGCGCCGCCCGCCTTCCAGATTCCCAGCACCCCCACCAGCAGCTCGGGGGTGCGCTCCATGCACAGCCCCACCGGGGTCTCCGGCCCGACCCCCAGCTCGCGCAGGTGCCGGGCGAGGACCGCAGCGCGCCGGTCCAGCGCGCCATAGGTCACGGCCTCCCGGCCGTCCAGGAGGGCGACGGCCACCGGCGCGCGCCGCGCCCACTCGGCGAAGAGCGCGTGGGCCGGCGAGTCGGAGCGTCCGCGCTCCGTGCGGTTCCAGGCATCCACCACCAGGCCGCGCTCTTCCGCCGAGAGCAGTTCCAGCTGCGAGAGCCGCACGTCCGCGTCCGCGGCGACCTGCTCCAGCACCCGCTCCAGGTGCGCCAGCATCCGCCGGACAGTGGAGCGGTCGAAGAGATCGGTGCTGTACTCCAGCGCGCCGCGGACGCCGCCGTCGTGCGGGACGGCGGTGAGCCCCAGGTCGAACCGCGTGGTCTCCACGTCCGCGGACACCGCCTCCATCCCCAGCCCCGCGAGGCCGAAGCCGGAGCGATCGGCGTTCTGCAGCGCGAACATCACCTGGAAGAGCGGCGCGTGGCCCAGGGAGCGCTCCGGCTGCAGCTCGGCCACCAGCCGCTCGAAGGGCACCTCCTGGTGCTCGTACGCGCCCAGCGTCCCCTCGCGCACGCGCCCCAGCAGCTCGCGGAAGGTGGGGTCGCCCGAGAGATCGGTGCGCAGCACGAGCGTGTTGGCGAAGAAGCCGATCAGCTCCTCCACCTCGCGCCGCGTGCGCCCGGCGATGGGGCTACCGACGACGACATCCTCGCTCCCGCTGTACTTCGACAGCAGCAGCTGGAAGGCGGATAGCATCACCATGTACAGCGTGGCGCCCTCGCTCCTGCCCAGCGCCTGGAGCCGGTCGAGGAGCGCGCGCGGCAGGTCGAACCTCTCCCGCGCGCCGCGGTGCGACTGCACCGGCGGCCGGGGCCGGTCCGTCGGCAGCTCCAGCAGTGCGGGCGCGCCAGCCAGGCGCTCTCGCCAGTATGCCAGCTGTCGATCCAGCCCCTCGCCCTGCAGCTGCTCGCGCTGCCACACGGCGAAATCCGCGTACTGCACCGGCAACTCGGCCAGCGGCGAATCGCTCCCCTCGCGATAGGCCGCGTAAAGCGCCGACAGCTCGCGCAGGAGAACGCCGCTGCTCCACCCGTCGCTGACGATGTGGTGGACGCACAGCAGCAGGACGTGCTCCTCGTCCGCCACCCGCAGCAGCGCGGCACGGAAGAGCGGGCCCTCGGCGAGGTCGAACGGACGTGCCGCGTCCTCCCCGGCCCGGCGCCTGACCGCCGCCTCGCGCTCCGCCTCGCCGAGCCCCGACAGGTCCTCCACCGGCAGGACGAACCCGCCAGAGGGCGCGATCACCTGCACCGGGCCTCCGTCCACCTCGCGGAAGACGGTGCGCAACGCCTCGTGGCGGCGGACGATCTCGCCCAGGCTCCGCTCCAGCGCGTCCACGTCCAGCGCGCCGCCCAGGCGCAGTGCGGTGGGGATGTTGTATGGCGCGCTCCCGCCCTCCAGCCGGTCGATGAACCAGAGGCGCTCCTGGGCGAACGAGAGCGGGAGGGGACGATCGCGATCGACCGGTACCACCGGCGGCAGCACCGGCAGCCCGGCGCGGCGCATCTCCTCCACCCGCGCGGCCAGCTGCGCCACCGTGGGTCCCTCGAAGAGCGCGCGGAGCGGAACGACCACGCCCAGCGCGTTCTGCACCCGCGCCAGGAGCCGCGTCGCCAGCAGCGAGTGCCCGCCGAGCGCGAAGAAGTCGTCGTCCACGCCGACGGACTGCGTGCGCAGGACCTCGGCCCAGAGCTGCGCCAGGATCTCCTCCGTCGGCGTGCGCGGCGCGGCGGAACGCGCGTCCGCCGCGGCCGGCTCGGGCTCCGGCAGCGCACGGCGGTTCACCTTCCCGTTCGCCGTCAGCGGAAGCCGGTCCAGCCGCACCCAGGCGGACGGGACCATGTACTCCGGCAGCAGCGCCTTGAGGTGCAGCCGGAGCGAGGCCGCGTCGGGCTGGGTCGTTCCCTCGACAGGGACCCAGTACGCCACCAGCCGCCGGTCGCCGCCCTCCGTCTCGCGCGCGGTCACGGCGGCCTCCCGGATCGCCGGATGCGACGCCAGGGCGCTCTCCACCTCACCCAGCTCCACGCGGAAGCCTCGCACCTTCACCTGGCCGTCCACGCGGCCGGCGGGGACCACGGCGCCGTCGGGCCGGTAGCGGCCCAGGTCGCCGGTGCGGTACACGCGGTCGGCCGGGTCGCCGGTCAGGGGATTCGCGACGAAGCGCGCGGCGGTCAGCTCCGCATCGTTCAGGTAGCCGCGCGAGAGATAGGGGGTGCGCACGGCGATCTCCCCCAGCTCGCCGATTCCGGCCAGCGATCCCGACGGCGTGATGACGAGCAGGTCGACGCCGTCGATCCCCCGGCCCACGGGGACGGCCGGGCCCGCCCCCGCCAGGCCGGCGGGGAGGCGGAAGCAGCCCATGGCCTGCGGCGTCTCGGTGGCGCCGTAGAAGTTGACGACCTCCGCGTTCGGGGCGATGGCGCGCAGCCGCTCCACGTCGCCCGCGCGCAGCACGTCGCCGCCGAAGCAGGCGAGGCGCAGCGCGGGGAGCTGTGCATCCCCCATCCCCGTCGCGAGGATCTGCCCCATAGCGGGGGTGAGATGGGCGACGGTGACGCCCGTCTCGCGCATCCATCCGCCGAGCCACCCCGGCGTGCCGACCTGATCGGGATCCGGGATGGCGATGCTGCCGCCGACCGTCAGGGCAGCGAAGACGTCGCGCAGCAGCGGGTCGTGCGCGAGGCCGGAGAGGACGGATACACGGTCCGCATCCTCCAATCCGAGCTCCCGCGCGTACCAGCCGAAGAAGTGCGCCAGCGGCCGGTGCGTGCCGGCGATCGCCTTCGGCGCGCCCGTGGTGCCCGAGGTGAAGGCGACGTACGCCAGGTCGTCGGCGGCGACGGACACCGCGGGCGCGGCCGAGGGGAACCCACCAAGCCCGTCGTCCCTGCCGGCCGGCAGGACGACCGTCGTCCGCGCGGTCTCGGCGAGCGCGGCGGCCACCTCCGCCGGCACCTCGCCCGCGGCGGAGATCCGCAGCAGGGCGGCGGGACGCGCCGCGCCGGCCTGCGCCGCCAGGCGGGCGGGCGGATACGCCGGGTCCAGGATGGCGAACGCCGCGCCGGCCTTCCACGCGCCCAGCAGCGCCCGCACCAGCGCCGCCGAGCGGTGGGCGTAGACGGCCACCACGTCGCCCGGCCGCACCCTGCCGTCGATCAGCCGGTGCGCGATGCGGTTGGCCGCCGCGTCCAGCTCGGCGTAGGTCCACGTCTCCATCGCATCGGAGATCGCCGGCGCTTCCGGAGACTGCGCCGCGTGGGCGGCGAACGCCTCGTGCACGGCCCCGCGCCAGGCCTCGGCCTCGAGCGGCCGTGCCGGGTCGGGAAGGACGCCGCGCGCTGCTTCCGTCGCCAGCGACAGCGCGCCCACGCGGGTCTCCGGCGCGGCCGCGGCCTGGCGGAGCACGCCCTCGAGCTGCGCCAGGAGGGCGCGCATCCGCGGCGCGTCGAACAGGTCGGCGGCGTAGACCAGGGTGACGTGGATCCCCCCGTCCCGTTCCCGGACGTACAGCGTGAGGTCGAACTTGCTGGCCACCTCGCCGCCCGAGCCGGCCTCGGCCTCCGCCACCTCCAGGTCGTCGCCGCGGAAGGCACCGCGCTGGAAGTTGGCGAGGTTGAGCATCACCTGGAACACGGGGGCGTGCGCCAGGCTCCGCTCGGGACGCACCTCCTCCAGCACCCGCTCGAAGGGGAGATCCTGGTGCGCGTACGCGGACAGCGTGGTCTCGCGCACCCGCCCCAGCAACTCGCGGAAGCTCGGGTCGCCCGAGAGATCGGTCCTGAGCGCCAGCGAGTTGAGGAAGAGCCCCACCATCCGCTCGGTCTCCGCCCGCGTCCGCCCGGCGATCGGCGTCCCGACGACAACGTCTTCCTGCCCGGCCAGGCGTCCGAGGACCACGTCCAGCGCGGCGAGGAGGACCATGAACAGCGTGGCGCCCTCGCGGCGGGCCAGCGCGTGCACCTCCGCCGCCAGGCCGGACGGGACGACCAAGCGCTCGAGCGCGCCGCGGTGCGATTCCACCGGCGGCCGGGGACGGTCCGTCGGCAGCTCCAGCAGCGCCGGCGCGCCCGCCAGCCGCTCCTTCCAGTAGCCGAGCTGGCGGTCGAGCACCTCGCCCCGCAGCTGCTCGCGCTGCCAGGCCGCGTAGTCCGCGTACTGCAGCGCGAGCTCCGGCAACGGCGACGCTTCGCCGCGCGAGAAGGCGCCGTAGAGGGCGGAAAGCTCCTCCCGCAGCACCCCCAGCGACCACCCGTCGCCGATGGCGTGGTGGAGGTTGAGGAGAAGGCGGTGCTCGGCGTCGGCGACGCGGACGAGCGACGCGCGGAAGAGCGGCCCGCGCGCCAGGTCGAAGCGGTGCCGCTTGGCTTCGGCCGCCAGGCGGCCGGCCTCGGCCCGCCGCTCCTCGGCGGGCAGGTGCCGCAGGTCGACGACGGGCAGGTCGAAGTCGGCCGGGGGCGGGGCGATCCGCTGCACGGGAACGCCGTCCACGGCGGGGAGCGTGGTGCGCAGCGACTCGTGGCGGCGCACCAGCTCGGCCAGCGCGCGGCGAAGTGCATCCTCGTCCAGACGGCCGGTGATGCCGTACGAGAACGGGATGGAGTACACCGGGCTTCCCGGGTCCAGCGCGTCCACGAACCACATCCGCTCCTGCGCGAACGTCACCGGCAGGTCGCCGTCGCGCGCGGCGGGGATGATGGCGCCCTCGGCGGACGCCATGCCGGTGCCGCGCAGGCGGTCGATCTCGGCCGCGAGCTCGGAAAGGACGGACCGCTCGAAGACGGCGCGGAGCGGAAGGTCCACGCCGAAGACCTTGCGGACGCGCGCGGCGACGCGGGTCGCGACCAGCGAGTGCCCGCCCACGTCGAAGAAGCTTTCCTCCGCGCCCACCCGCTCCCGTCCCAGCACCTCCGCCCAGATCCCCGCCAGCACCTCCTCGGTCGGCGTCCGCGGCGCGACGTACGCCTCCTCCACCGCCTCGTACTCCGGCGCGGGGAGCGCCTTGCGGTCCAGCTTCCCGTTGGGGTTCAGCGGGAGCGCGTCCAGGAAGACGAACGCGGACGGAACCATGTACTCCGGCAAGGTGCGCCGCACATGCGCGCGCAGCGACTCGGCCCGCGCCTCGCCGACCACGTACGCCACCAGCCGCGGCTCGCCCGGCGCGTCCTCGCGCGCCGTCACCACGCAGTCGGCCACGTTCTCGTGCCGGCGCAGCACCGCCTCGATCTCGCCCAGCTCGATGCGGAAGCCGCGCACCTTCACCTGCCCGTCCATCCGCGCCACGAAGTCCAGCATCCCGTCGGCGCGCCAGCGCACCTTGTCGCCGGTGCGGTACATCCGCGCGCCGGGGCGCTTGGCGAAGGGGTCGGGGACGTAGCGCTCGGCGGTGAGCGCCGGCCGCCCCAGGTAGCCGCGCGTGACGCCGGCGCCGCCCACGTAGATCTCGCCGGGGACGCCGACGGGAACGGGCCGTCCCGCGGGGTCCAGGACGTAGTGCGTGACGTTCCCCAGCGGCCGCCCGATCGGCGGTGGGCGGGTGCCGTCCGTGGCCTGCACGGCGGTGGAGCGGACGCTGACCTCGGTGGGGCCCCAGCCGTTGAAGAATCTCCGGCCGGGCGCCCAGCGCTCCACCAGCTCGGCCGAGCAGATCTCCCCGCCCAGGATCACCACCTCCAGCTCCGGAAGGTCGGCCCACGGGGTGGCCGCCAGCGCGCTGGGGGTGAACTTGGCGTGGGTGATCCGCTTGCGGGCCAGCAGGCCGGTCAGCTCGTCGCCGGGGATCGTCTCCTCGCGCGGGGCCACCACCAGCGTGCCGCCGTTGGCCAGCGCGGTGAAGACGTCGAGCACCGAGGCGTCGAAGTGCAGCGGGGCGAAGAGGAGCACCCGCGACTCCGGCCCGTTCCCGTACAGCCGGGAGAAGGTGGCGATGGTGTTGCACACGCCGCCGTGCTCCACCAGCACCCCCTTGGGCAGCCCGGTGGAGCCGGAGGTGTAGAGGACGTACGCCAGGTGGCGCGGCCCGATCTCCACCGCGGGCGGCGTGGCGGGATGGCGTTCCAGCTCCGCGTCCAGATCACCGCCGACGACGAGGACGTGGTATCCCGCGGCCCAGGGGCGCGCGGCGCTCGCCGCGTCGGCGATCACGATGCGGGCGCCGGACTCGGCCAGCATGAACGCGGTGCGCTCGTCCGGCGCCGCGGGGTCGAGGGGGACGTAGGCCGCGCCGGCCTTCATCACCCCCAGCAGGCCGGCGATCGCCCCGCTGCACGGCTCCAGGCAGAGCGCCACCCGCCCCTCGGGGCGCACCCCCAGCTCCACCAGCCGGTGGGCGAGGCGGTTGGCCCGCGCGTCCAGCTCGGCGTAGGTGAGCGACTCGCCGCCGAACTCCACCGCGGTCGCGCCGGGCGCGCGCGCGGCCTGCGCCTCGAAGTGGTGGTGGATGAGGACGAGGTCGGTCAAGGGCTCGTCGGTGCGGTTCCACGCCTCCACCACCAGCGCGCGCTCGCTCTCCGGCATCAGCGACAGCCGCTCCACCCCGCGCGAGTCGTCGGCCACCATCTCCGCCAGCACGCGCCGCAGGTAGCCCACCCAGCGCTCCACCGTCTCCCGCTCGAACAGCGAGGTCGCCCAGGTGAGGCGCCCGGCGATGCGCCCGTCCGACTCCTCCAGCGAGAGCGACAGGTCGAACTTCGCCGTGTCCCGTTCCACGCCCGCCGCACGCCCCAGCTCCAGCCCCGGCAGCGCCATGCTGCCCCGGGGCGCGTTCCGCCAGTCGAGCATCACCTGGAAGAGCGGGGTGTACGACATGCTGCGCGCGGGCTGCACCAGCTCCACCACCTGCTCGAAGGGGATGTCCTGGTGACGCTGCGCCTCGAGCGCCCGCTCCCTCACCCGCTCCAGCAGCCCGGCCACCGTCGGCGCGCCCGACAGGTCCACGCGCAGCGCCAGCGTGTTGACGAAGAACCCGATCAGCCCCTCGATCTCCGGCCGCCCGCGGCCGGCCGTCGGCGTGCCGATCACCACGTCCTCCTGGCCCGAGAGCCGGCTCAGCACCACGGCCCACCCGGCCAGGAGCGTCATGTACAGCGTGGTCTCGTGCCGGCGCGACAGGGCCTTGAGCCCCGCCGCGAGCTCCGCGTCCAGCTCCAGCGGGAACCCCGCACCCGCGTGGTCCATCTCCGCCGGCCGCGGGCGGTCCGTGGGCAGCTCCAGGAGCTCGGGGGCGCCCGCGAGCGTCCGCGTCCAGTACTCCGCCTGCTCCCGCAGGACGTCGCCCTCCACCCAGCGCCGCTGCCACGCCGCGTAGTCCGCGTACTGCACGGGAAGCGCGGGGAGCCGCGCCTCCCTCCCCTCGTGGTGGGCGGCGTACAGCGCCGAGAGCTCGTCGAAGAACACGCCCATGGACCACCCGTCGGTGACGATGTGGTGCATGGTCAGCAGCAGCACGTGATCGTCGTCCGCCAGGCGGATGAGCTGGCCGCGGACGAGGGGCCCGCGCCGCAGGTCGAAGGGCGCGCGCACCTCCTCCGCCATCACGCGCTGCAGCTCCGCGTCCGGGCGGCCCGCCAGGTCGAGCTCCACCAGGTGGAATCCCACCTCCGCGGGGGCGATGCGCTGCTCCGGGGCCCCGTCCACCTCCGTGAAGGTGGTGCGCAGGGCCTCGTGGCGGGCCACGATCCCGTCCAGCGCGCGCGCCAGTGCCGCCCGGTCCAGCGTGCCGCGCAGCCGAAGCCGCTGCGCCGCGTGGTACGCGCTCCCCAGGCCGCCCATCTGCTCCAGGAACCAGAGGCGCTGCTGCGCGAAGGAGAGCGGCAGGCGCCCGCCGCGGTCCACCCGCTCGATCGGCGGCAGCTCCGCACGCCCGGCCGCGGCCAGCACCTCCGCCAGGTCCTTCAACACCGGGCACTCGAACACCTTCCCCGGCTCCACCTCCAGCTCCAGCACCTCCTGGACGTGCGCGGCCATCTGCAGGGCGAGCAGCGAGTGGCCGCCCAGCTCGAAGAAGTCGTCGCGGCGGCCCACCCGCTCCACACCCAGCAGCTCGCTCCAGACCTCGGCCAGCACCTGCTCCAGCCCGCCCACCGGCGCCTCGTAGCCGTGCCGCACGAACGCCTCGCCCTCGGGCGACGGCAGCGCCTTGCGGTCCAGCTTGCCGTTGGGCGTGAGCGGCAGCGCATCCAGGTGGACGTACGCCGCCGGCACCATGTACTCCGGCAGCGTCTCGCCCAGGTACACCCGGAGCACGTCCGCTCCGGCCGTCCGGTCGCCCACCACGTACGCCACCAGCCGCTTCTCGCCCGGCTCGTCTTCCCGCGCCAGGACCACGGCCTCGCGCACGGCCGGGTGCTCCGCCAGCCGCGCCTCGATCTCGCCCAGCTCGATGCGGTAGCCGCGCACCTTCACCTGGTGATCCACCCGGCCGACGAAATCGAGCCGCCCGTCCGTGAGCCGGCGCGCCCTGTCACCCGTGCGGTACAGGCGCGCTCCGGGCTCGCCCCCGAACGGGTCGGGGACGAAGCGCTCCGCCGTGAGCCCCGGCCGGCCCAGGTAGCCGCGCGCCACCCCGGCCCCGCCCACGTACAGCTCGCCGGGCACGCCCACCGGCAGCGGCTCGAGCGCGTCGTCCAGGACGTAGGCGCGCACGTTGGCGATGGGCGCGCCGATGTCCGGCTTGCGCGCGGGGTCGGCGCACTCCGCCGCCGTGCTCCAGATGGTGGCCTCGGTGGGCCCGTACAGGTTCCACAGCCGGTGCCGCGCGCCCCAGCGCTCGACCAGCTCCGCCGGCAGCGCCTCGCCGGCCACCGTGATGGTACGCAGCGCGGGCAGATCCCCCGCCGGGAGCGCCGCCAGGGCGGAGGGAGGAAGGGTCACCGTGGTAACCGCGTGCCGGCGCAGCAGCGCCAGCAGCCCGGGCCCCGGCAGGAGCTCGTCGCGCGGGGCCACGCAGAGCGCGGCACCCGACGCCAGCGCCATCACCAGCTCGAAGGCGGCCGCGTCGAAGCTCAGCGAGGCGAACTGCAGCACCCGGTCGTCCGGGCCCACCCCGAACGCGCGCTGCTGCGCGGCCGCGACGTTGCACAGCCCCCGGTGCGGCACCAGCACGCCCTTGGGGCGGCCGGTGGAGCCGGAGGTGTAGATCACGTACGCCGGGTGCTCCGGCGCCAGCCCGCCACGTGCCGGGTTCGTCTCCCGCTGCGACGCCCACGCCGGCGCGGCCGCGTCCAGCTCCAGCACCGGCACGCCGCCGAGCCCGTCGAGCACCCCGGCCAGGGCCCGCGCCACCGCGCTCTGCGTCAGCACCACGGCCGGGGCGCTGTCGGCCAGCATGTATGCCAGGCGGTCGCGCGGATACGCGGGGTCCAGCGGCACGTACGCGCCCCCGGCCTTCAGAACGGCCAGCACGGCGGCCACCATCCCGGGGCCGCTCTCCACGCAGAGGGCCACCCGCACCTCCGGCCCCACGCCCCGCGAGCGGAGGTCGTGGGCCAGCCGGTTGGCCCGCGCGTTCAGCTCCGCGTAGCTCAGGCGCTCGTCGCCGAAGACCACCGCCGGCGCATCGGGCGCGCGCTCCACCTGCCGCTCGAACAGCTCGTGGATGCACAGCCCGCGCGGATATTCGGCCTCCGTCCGGTTCCACGCATCCAGCACCAGGTGCCGCTCGGACTCCGGCAGCAGCGGGAGCGCGTCCACGCTCCGCAGGTCGTCGGCGACGAACGCCTCCAGCACCCTGCGCAGGTACGCCAGGTGGCGCTCGATGGTGGCCTCATCGAAGAGCGCCGTCGCGTACTTGACGCTTCCCAGGATCCGGTCGTCCGCCTCCCACAACCCGAGCCAGAGATCGACCTTCGCATCCACGTGCGCGGACTCCACGGCCGCGCCCGCTTCCAGCCCCGGGAGCCACAGGGTGCTGCCGTCTCCCCGGGCCAGGTTCTGCCACGCGATCACCACCTGGAAGAGCGGGTGGTGCGACAGGCTGCGCGCCGGGTCGACCAGCTCCACCACCTGCTCGAAGGGGATGTCCTGGTGGTGCTGCGCCGCGAGCGCCCGCTCCTTCACCCGTCCCAGCAGCTCCGCCACCGTGGGCGCGCCCGACAGCTCCAGGCGCAGTGCCAGGGTGTTCACGAAGCAGCCGATCAGCCCCTCGATCTCGCGCCGTCCGCGGCCTGCCGTCGGCGTGCCGATCACCACGTCGTCCTGGCCCGAGAGCCGGCTGAGCACCACGGCCCACCCGGCCAGGAGCGTCATGTACAGCGTGGTGCCGTGCCGCCGCGCCAGCGCCTTCAGCCCCGCCGTGAGCGCCTCGTCCAGCTCCACCCCGAGCAGCGCCCCCGCATGGTCCACCTGCGCCGGCCGCGGGCGGTCGGTGGGCAGCTCCAGCAGCTCCGGTGCGCCCGCCAGCGTCCGCGTCCAGTAGTCCGCCTGCTCCCGCAGGACGTCGCCCTCCACCCACCGGCGCTGCCAGACCGCGTAGTCGGCGTACTGGACCGGCAGCGCGGGAAGGTGCGCCTCCCTCCCGTGGGCGTGGGCGGCGTAGAGCGCGGAGAGCTCGTCGAAGAGCACGCCGAACGACCAGCCGTCGCTGACGAGGTGGTGCATCGCCAGGAGCAGCACGTGATCGTCCGCCGCCAGCCGGACGAGCCGGCCGCGGACGAGCGGCCCCCGCTCAAGATCGAAGGGCGCGTGCGCCTCCTCGGCGATCAGCCGGCCGAGCTCGGCCTCCGCGTCGGCCCGTCCGCCGAGGTCGTGCTCGACCAGGTGGAACCGGCTCGCCGCCGCCGGCGCGATCCGCTGCCCGGGAACGCCGTCCACCTGCGCGAACGTGGTGCGCAGCGCCTCGTGGCGGGCCACGACCCCGTCCAGTGCCCGCGCCAGCGCGTCCACGTCGAGCGCGCCGCGCAGGCGCAGGACCTTGTGGAGGTGGTACACGCTCCCCGGGCTCCCCAGCTGCTCCAGGAACCACAGCCGCTGCTGGGTGAACGACAGCGGCAGCGCCCCCGTGCGCTCGGTCGGCACCACGGGCGGCAGCACCGGCAGCCCCGCGCGGCGCATCTCCTCCACGCGCCCGGCCATCTCCGCCACCGTGGGTCCCTCGAAGAGCGCCCGCAGCGGCAGCTCCACGCCGAACCGCTCGCGGACCCACGACACCACCCGCGTGGCCAGGAGCGAGTGCCCGCCCAGCTCGAAGAAGGGGTCGTGCACCCCCAGCCGCTCGACGCCCAGCACCTCGGCCCAGATCCCCGCCAGCACCTCCTCCACGGGGGTGCGCGGTGCCACGTACGTCCCTTCCGCCGGCGCGAGCTCCGGCGCCGGCAGTGCCTTGCGGTCCAGCTTGCCGTTGGGGTTCACCGGGAGCGCGTCCATGTGGACGAACGCGGCCGGGACCATGTACTCCGGCAGCCGCGCCGCCAGGTGGGCGCGCAGCGCCGCCGCGCCCGCGGGGTCACCCGTGTAGTAGGCCACCAGCCGCGGGTCGCCGACCTCCCGGTCGCGCGCCACCACCACCACCTCGTGCACGGCCGCATGCTCGGCCAGCCGCGCCTCGATCTCGCCCGGCTCGATCCGGAAGCCGCGCACCTTCACCTGCGCGTCGCCGCGGCCCATGAACTCGATGGTCCCGTCCGGCAGCCACCGCCCCAGGTCGCCCGTGCGGTACAGCCGCGCGCCGGGCGCCGGGCCGAAGGGATCGGGGAGGAAGCGCTCGGCCGTCTGCCCCGGGAGCCGCCGGTACCCGCGCGTCACCCCCACGCCGCCGAGGTACAGCTCCCCCGTCACCCCCACCGGCACCGGCTCTCCGGCTCCGTCCAGGACGTAGATCTGGGCGTTGGCGATGGGGCGGCCCGGCGGCATGGAGCGGCCGGGGTAGCTCGCCAGGTCCGCCCGGGCGAAGTGGTGGGCCGTGATCCCGGTCGCCTCCGTGGCACCGTACGGGTTCAGGAACTCGGGACGCGGCTCCGGCACCCTCGCGAGCTGCCGCGGGTACAGCGGCTCCCCGCCGAAGACCACGATCCGCAGCCCGCCGATCGCCCGCCCCCCGTCCGCCTCCACCAGCGCCTGGAAGCCCGTCGGCGTGAGGTTCATCAGGGTGATCCCCGACGCCACGATCTGGTCGGTGATCCTCCGGGGCTCGAACGGCTCGCGCGCCAGGTGCAGCCTCCCGCCCACGAACAGCGGGGCCAGCAGGTTGCGCTGCGTCAGGTGGAAGCTGAAGGAAGTGACGACCAGGACCGAGTCGCGCTCCGAGATCCGGGTGGCGCCCAGGTACCAGTGGAGCAGGTTCGACGCGCCCCGGTGCGTCATCTCCACCCCCTTGGGCCGGCCCGTGGAGCCCGAGGTGTAGATCACGTACGTCAGGTTCTCCGGCGACAGCGCGCCGCGCTCCGGGTCGGTGGCCGGCTGCCTCCCCCACCAGGGCGCGTCCTCGTCCAGCGCGAGCAGGGGCAGCTCCAGCCCCGCGAGCCGTCCGGCCAGCGAGCCCTGCGTCAGCACCACCACCGGGGCGCAGTCCCGCACCATGTCGAGCAGCCGCTCATGCGGATAGGCGGGATCGAGCGGCAGGTACGCTCCCCCCGCCTTCAGCACCCCCAGCACGGCGACCACCAGCTCGGGCCCCCGCTCCACGCAGATCCCCACGCGCACGTCCGGCCCCACGCCCCGCTTCCGGAGGTGGTGCGCCAGCCGGTTGGCCCGGGCGTTCAGCTCCCCGTACGTCAGCTCCCGGTCTTCGAAGACCACCGCCACCGCGTCGGGCGTGCGACCGGCCTGCGCCTCGAACCGTTCGTGGATGAACGACTCGGCGGGATACGGCGCCTGCGTGCGGTTCCACTCCTCCGTCACGCGTCGGCGCTCCTCGGCCGACAGCAGCGTCAGCCGGTCCACCGGCCGGGTCTCGTCCGCCGCCATCCCCGCGAGGACGCGGCGCAGGTATCCCGCGTAGCGCTCCACCGTCTCCCGGTCGAACAGCGCCGTCGCGAACACCATCTCTCCCGCGACCCCGCCCCCCTCCTCCCGCAGCTCGAGCGAGAGGTCGAGCCCGACCGTCGAGCGCGTCTCCAGACCGGGCAGCTCCGGCTCGCTCCCGTCCCGCCACACGAAGGCCGCCCGGAACAGCGGCGTGGCGGCGCCGTCCGGCTGCACCAGCTCCGCCACCCGCTCGAAGGGAAGATCCTGGTTTCGCAGCGCCCCCTGCACCCGCGCCTCGACCCGCCCCAGCAGCTCCGCGGCCGTGGGCGAGCCCGACAGGTCCACCCGCACCGGCAGCGGGTTCACGAAGCCCGTGGAGGTGCCGATCACCAGGTCCGTCTGCCCCGACAGCCGGCCCAGCACGGCGGCCCACCCCGCCAGAAGCGTCGTGGAGATGTGCGCACCGTGGCGGCTTCCGAGCGCCTTCAGGGCCGTAAAAAACTCCTCGTCCAGCTCCAGCCGGACGAGGGCCACGGCGTGGTCCGCCTGCGCGGGGCGCGAGCGGTCCGCCGGCAGCTCCAGCGGCTCCGGGGCGTCCGCCAGCGTCTTCCGCCAGTACTCCGCCTGCTCCCGCAGCAGCCCGTCGTCGCTCGCCGGCAGCTCCGCCCGGACCGCGCTCACCGTCACCGGCAGTGATGCGGAGGATGTCCGACCAGCAACCACGTCCATAGACTGTTTCCCGTCGAAAATCGCCTAAGACGTGAACCTGTGGGGCCCTTGTGCCCCGCAGGATTCGTTGTCGTGCCAGCCCACGTGATTTCCCGACACTCGCTGATCGGCCCCGCCCGAGAGTGGAGACAGCCTCCCACATCACCGCCTCGATGACTGAGGCGGGGGAGGCGGTCCGATTACGTCCGGCGGCCCAGCTTTTGGTCTGGAGGAATTGAACAAAGATGTCCAAAACGTAGGGAAATAACGATAACGTGGGCGATTGCCTTGCGTCAACCGTATCCCGTCACGTTTAGCGGAGTTATTTTGCTCCCTTTCTGACTCCCTGTCAGATAAGAGTTTGCGAAAAATAACGACCCGCTTAAACCTGAGGAATGAATATATCGCTTTGACACAAAAGATGCGCATCTGATGTACCGCTGCATTGACTCCGTTTGACTTCTATGACTTCCCTGTCGGACTGGAGCTTTTGCGAGGAGATGGGAGACTCGGCTATTCCTTTGAACAGCATGGAGTTACCACGATTTGCAGGTCAGGGGCTCCATGTGATCTCCAACAATTCCCTCTGCATATCAACCCCGAAGGTGCGCATCGGATTGGATGGAACATGACGCGGGAGAGTCGTTCGTGTGCCGCGGCGACCAGAGCCGCTGCCGCGCGAAGGACAGCGGCAGGCCCGCCCCGGCCCGCGGACTCGATCGCCGGCAGCTCCGCCCGGCGCGCGCTCACCGTCACCGATCCTGGACTTGCCAGCTTCAAATAAATCCCGGCACTCGCGCGTTGCCGCACGACCCTCGACCTTGGCGGATTATCCTGGCGGCGAACGCGCTTGCGCTCCTTCCGCGACCGGGCTTATCCTCGAAAAGAGTCTGAAAGCAGGTGCCGTATGGGCCGGGTCCTCCCGCGCCCAGCGCGCGGACGCGATCCGCCTCCTTTCGCCGAACCGACGGAGCAGGACGATGAGCACGCTGGTCGCCACCCGAGCCTTCGGGCGGATGGGGAACGGCCAGTTCACCGTAGACCTGAAGGGCGTGTGTCCAACCTCGATCATCCCGATTGCCCGAGCATGGCCGCCATGGTGGGCGCCTACCAGGCTCCGCACGCGCTCTACGACCGGGCGAGAGCCCTGGACGGGATCACGTTCGACCCGCTCGGCAACTGCTGGCTCGTCACCGACCACCGGGCCGTCCGGAGCATCCTCGAGGACCGGCGGTTCACCTCCGACCTGCGCTTCGCGAGCGGGGGGAGGGCCCGGCCGGCCCGGCGGTCGTTCATCCAGGACGCGGTCGAGAAGCAGATCATCTTTTCGGACGGGGCGGACCAGCACGGCGCCCAGCGGGTGATCCTGCAGGAGTCGTCTCGCAAGATGCAGGAGCTGTCCGGCTGGATCCGGGAGCTCGCGGCCGGGCTGCTCCAGCCGCTGCGCGCACGGGGCGGGTTCGACCTGGTGGCCGACTTTTCCCTGCCGTACGCGCTGCAGACCGTCTGCCGGGTGTTCGGCATCCCGGTGGACGACCCCGGCCGGGTGGCCGAGCTGGCGCGCTGGTCCTCCACCCAGGCGGACGTCACCAGCGGCTACCTGAACATCCGGATGCAGGAGATCATGCTGTTGGGCGACTTCTTCCGGAGGCTGGTCGCCGCGCGCAGGTCCTCGCCGTCCGACGACCTGGTCAGCGCGTTCCTCAAGGCGGGCACCTTCGAGCAGGACGAGGACCTCGTCGTCAACTGCATGGGGGCCTTCGCCGCCGGCAGGGTCACCACGCAGAAGCTGATCGGAGACGGCGTGCCGATGCTGTTCCCGGAGTGGGCCGCCTGGCGGGAGATGGTGGCGGCGAACCCGGGGACCAGCCGGCGGCTGACCGAGGAGCTGCTGCGGATGGTGACGCCCACCCGCTATCTCGGGCGGCACGCCACCGAAGACGTGGACCTTTCGGCCGAGTGGGGCCCCGGACACCTGATCCGGACGGGGCAGAGGGTCGTCCTGTTCCTGGAGGCCGCCAACCGCGACCCCGCCCGCTTCCCCGACCCGCACGAGCTGCAGTGGGAGCGGCAGCCGAACCCGCACCTGGCGTTCGGCCACGGCGCGCATCGCTGCCCCGGGGCGAGCATCGCGCGCGTGGAGATCCAGACCGCCCTGGAGACGCTGCTCGCGACCTTCGAGACGCTCGGTCCGGATCCGTCCGCACCGCCTGTCTGGGATCCGAACCCCAACCTCGGCGGCTATCGTTCGTACCCGTGCCTGTGCAGCTGAAGCCAGACTCTTTCGCCGGCCGGGCCGCGGCGCACGGGGAGGCCGGCCGCGGTGCGGAGCTCGCGATGCGCATCGGGAAGGTGCGCGGCCGTCCGCCAGGACGAAGCGGCTCACCAGGAGAGAGTGGTCCGCCGCGCGGGCGAACGCAGGTTCACGCGGAGGACACCACGCTGCCTCGGGGACGCCGTCCGGACGCGGATGCCGCGGTGGGGATGATCCAGGCCTTCAGGAGAACCGGGGATGACGGCATTCAGGTTCGATGATCCCGATCAGTACGTGCACGGCACCCCGTTCGCCGAGTTCGCGCGCCTGCGGCGGGAGGCGCCGTTCGCCTGGCACGAGGCGTCGCAGACGCGCGGCGGCTTCTGGCTGGTCACCCGGCACCACGACGTGGTGTCCATCTCCCGCGACCCGGAGCGCTTCGCCACCAGCGCGCCGCTGCTGGCCGACCCGCTGCCGCGCGCCCTGTGGGCTACGTTCCCGTCGGCGGCGATGATCGCCGACAACCTGATGACCTTCGGCCCCGAGCAGCACGCGCGCTTCCGGCCGCTCGCCACCGCGCTGCTGGCCCCGGCGTCGCTGCTGGCCATCGAGGACCGCGTCCGCGCCGTCTGCGCGCGGATCGTAGACGACGTCTCCGGCCGCGCCGGCTTCGACTTCGCCTCCGAGGTGGCGCTGCGGGTCCCCGTCGAGATCCTCTTCGGCATGTTCCTGGGCGTCCCGGACGACGACCTGGACCGGGTGCGGGACTGGGTGCTCACCATCAATGCCATGGACGACCCGGTCTTCCGCCCGCACAGCGGGGCGATGATCGAGGCCGCCAAAGCGCTGTACGAGTACGGGTTCGCCCTTTTCCGCCGGCTGCGGGCAGAGCCCCCCGGGCCCACGCTGCTGAGCACGCTGGTGCACGGCGAGGCGCCCCGGGGGATGACGCCGGAGCAGTTCTTCCTGGTGTACTGGTTTCCGCTGGTCGCCGGGGCGTTCGACACCACGGCCAGCACCATCGCCGGCGGTGTCCGGGCGCTGCTCGAGCACCCGGACCAGCTGCGCCGGCTGCGCGAGGATCCCACGCTCATCCCCGTGGCGGTGGACGAGCTGGTCCGCTGGGTCTCGCCCGTGATCTACTTTCGCCGGACGGCGACGGTGGACACGGAGTACGAGGGCCACCACATCCGCCGCGGTCAGAAGGTGGTGCTGTGCTACGCCTCCGCCAACCGCGACGAGGAGGCGTTCGCCGATCCCGACGTGTTCGATGTGGGGCGCAAGCCCAACCGGCACGTCTCCTTCGGATACGGCCCGCACTACTGCCCGGGGGGGCGCATCGGCTCGCTGGTGGTCCGCCTGTTCCTGGAGGCGCACCTGGACCGCATCGCCGGGCTGGAGCTGGACGGCCCCGCGACCTGCACCCGCTCGGCGTGGATGAACCGCATCCGGTCCATGCCCGTCCGCCACCGCGCGCAGGTGCCCGCGGCGGGAGCGGCCCATGCCTCGGCTGCCTGACCGGGCGCAGCTTGAAACGTGAACCCCCGCGGCTGCCGCACGTGCAGCGGCCGCGGGGGTTCGTCCATGCAGACCCTTGTTCGCGGGGTCGAGCCACAGCCAACCGCAACCGTGCGCCGGTCAATCCACCACCCGCGCCGACCCGGCACCGGGTCCCTCATACTGAATCCGGGAATTTGGTTAATACACCCAGACCCATCCCAAGCTGACGTCATCCTGAGGCCGGCCAGACCGTAATCAGCGTCTGCGCAAGCGTTTGCAGGCCGAAGGATCTATAATCGCGGCAGCACGAGATTCGATGGGACGCATCAATACTTCACGAAGACTTGGTATCAGTCGTCGGCATATCCGTAGTCCGCGAGGACGTCTCCGAACTCACGCTCGAACGCCCTCAGGTGGTGCTCCTCGAAGACGTCGCGCCAGGAGTCCGTTCGCCCCTCGTGGAAGGTCTTCGTGCCTCCGAACAGGCCCCTGGTGAGCTGCTCGGTCGGGACGTCGACGGCCAGGAACCTTGCCCAGCGCTCGACCGCCGCAGCCTGGACCGCCCGGCTCCCCCCGCCCTCTTCTCCGACCAGGTCTTCGAACCGGAGCTTGAGCACGTTCGGGTGATACAGCAGCCACCTGTTCTGCCTGTAGACGTTCCGATACGGGAACTCCGGATCGGAGATGGCGAACGACAGCATCCGGTCCATGCTCCCCAGGCTGCGGAGGATCGGTCGATACACCAGCGCGGGGGGGTGCTGGACGGCGACGTCACTCTCGGCGAGGAACCTGATCATCGAAACGATCTGCGCCCTGGGATCCCGGTAGTTGTACACCATGTACGGCGCGCCCGTCCTTCGCCACCCGTCCAGGAACCGCGGGCCGGCCATCTGCCAGGGGAACAGGTGGGTGGAGACCACCAGCCCGGGAAGGAACAGGGTCTCGTCGCTCAACTTCCGTATCTCGCTCCAGACCTCGTGCATTGCAGGCGCCACTTCCCACCTTATTCCCATGCTCTCGGACCTGGCGTGCTGCGCCAGCAAGGGCAGGAGGACGTCCGGTTCCAGGGCCGGGAATCTGTCGACGAGGGCGGCGACGGCTGGATTCCGGAGGAGGTTTCGTTTCATCTCCTCCCTGGGGATCCTGTCATCCGAGGGATTGATCGCATCGCCGGTCTGCAGGTACCCGGCCCGGCCATACAGCTTCAGGATCAGGTGGGAGCCGGACTTCGGGATGCTCACGAGAAGAGAGCCCGAGCAGGCAGCCTGGACGTCGTCGGTCTGGGTCATCCTTGATTCTTTCTTTTGGAGAAAGGAAAGCCCGGGCGGCAGCCGGTGCCGTGCTGGTTCCGGCCTGGCGCGCCGGGCCGCGCGGCGTGCGAACGACAGCGTCCGGAGGCTCCGGCGGGCCCGCCGGACCGGAGTGCGGCGACGCCGGGGCCGGGCTTTCGCCCAGCCGGACCCGGTAGCCGATCGGCTTCTCCTCCGCGCATGTTCAGTCACATTCGGAGTGACAATCTCGCCGCGCGCGTCGGCAGCCGAAGTCTCCACGATCTGCAGCTGGATGGGGCGCACGACACGGACAGGAACCCCGCGGAGACGCAGTTCGGCCCCGGATTCACGCGGCGCTGGTGATCCCCGGACTCGCGGGCATCCTTCCCCGGCCGCGCAGGCGACCGGGACTCACCACGTTCGTCCGTGCGGACCCTTTTTCGCGGTCGGTCCGCAGCCAGCCGCAACCGTGCGTCGGCCGGGGCGGATCCATGCCCCGGCGCGCCGTCAGAGCGACGCCAGCTCCAGGCGCTCGGGGGGAACGCCCATCACCTCGGCGTACTCGCGGCGGCCCCAGCGAAAGTACGACCACGCCTCGGCGCCGTCGTGGGGGTGGTCCCACTCCACCGGCCCGGCGGGGGGAGCGTGCAGCCGCAGCCCCTTCTCCTCCAGCCACGCGTCGTCGTAGACCGTGTCCTGATAGCGGTAGCCCTCGTCCGGGAGGATCACGGCGGTGAGCGCGTCGGGGTTGTTCCGGGCGTACCAGTCGGCCACCAGGAACGCCGCGCCGCTGGTGGGGCCCATGAACACCGCGTGCTCCGCGTGCAGCCGCCGGGTGGCGTGGTAGGCCTCGGCGGCGCCCACCCAGTGCACCAGGTCCACCGCCGCGTGGTCCACGTTGGCGGGCACCAGGCTGTTCCCCAGCCCGCGCAGCGTGCGCTTGCCTTCGGACAGGCCGAAGATGACGCTGCGGTGCGTGTCCACCGCCACCACGCTCAGCCCGGGGGAAAGGAGGCGGAGGGCCGACGCGGTCCCGCAGAGCGACCCGCCCGAGCCCACCGGGCCCACCAGGCAGTCCACCGCGCCGGCCGCGTGGGCGAGCTGCTCGGCGCAGGGGGCGAAGCTGGCCGGGTTCTGGGGGTTGGTGTACTGGCGGGGGCAGAACGCGTCCGGATTCTCCGCCAGGATCCGCTCCAGGAACTCGAGCCGGGCGATCTGGAAGGCGCCGGATGGGCCCGGGTCGCGCAGGATGTGCACGGTGGCCCCCAGCTCCTCCAGCCGGCGCCGCAGCGGCGGCTCGATGGAGGGGTCGCTCACCAGCTCCAGCGGGTGCCCGTGCAGCCGGGCCACCATCGCCAGCGACAGCCCGAACGTCCCCGAGCTGGTCTCCGCGATCACTCCGCCCGGCCGCAGCTCGCCCTCCTCGCGCGCCCTGGCGACGATGTAGCGCGCGGGGAGCAGCTTCGACAGCGTGAACACGAGCCCCACCAGGTTCGGGCGCAGCCACACCAGGCGGGGAAGCACCAGCGCGTCCACCACGCTGGCGTTGATCACGGGACCGGCCGACGCCTGTGTAGTCACACTCTCGCGGTGGCGATCGTCACGCGGGGCGGCACCGCGAACCCGTCGGTACGGTTCGCGTAGTACCGCCGCTCGGCCTCCTCGCGCGAGAGGAAGCCGGCGTCGGAGAAGCCGAGTGATCGCAGCATCGCTCCGAGCTCATCGGGTGTGAAGTAGCTGATCCACGGCTCGCCGGCCGACGCGGAACCCTCGGCGAGCCTCGAGGCCGCCGCGTCCGTGTGTGCGAACGTGAACACGATCTCGCTCCGCTTTGGGAACGACAGCACGGTGCGCAGCGTCGCCTCGATCGCGTCGCGGGTGAGGTACATCGTGACGCCGAGCCACGAGAAGAACGTGCGCTTCGCCGTGTGCACGCCGCAGCGCGCGAGGCCGTGGGAGAGCGTCTCGCGCTCGAAGTCGATGTCGGCGAAGCGCACGTTCGGCGGGATCTCGATCCCCGCCGCGGCAAGCGCCGCGCGCTTTGCCGCCTGGCTGGCCGGGTGATCGACCTCGACGATCGCGAGGCGGTGCGCCCAGGGTGGCTGGCGGTACGCGAAGGTGTCGAGCCCGGCGCCCAGAAGCACGTACTGCTCGACGCCGTCCGCAACGGCGTCCATGAGCGCATCCTCGGCGAATCGGCTCCGCAGGACCACGTGCGAGCGCAGGCCGCGCGAGGCCGGCGTCTGCAACTCGTCGGCGTGCGCGCGGATCTGCGCCTCGATGTCGCCGCCGAGCAGCCGCGCGACGACCGTGTCGTTCAACACGGGGGGCTTGCCGTCGACGATGAGGTGTGCCGCCCGCTCCACGGCGACGCCGCGCGCGGTGCCGCTCGCCGCGCGCCGGGCGCCTGTCATTTCCGTTTTCAGCCTCAGCAGCCGCAACGCACGTTCACCGGCGAGGCGGGCAACTGCCGCCTGCCAGCCCGGGGGTGGAGGGCGGAAGTCACGGGTGGCGGGATCCAGGCGTGCGTGCGCGATGGCATCCTGCGAGACGCCTAGTTCACTCGCCAGGTCCGCCGTTGTGATCGGCTCCAGCAAGCAGTCGGTCGCCTCCTTGTAATCCACAGCGCGCTCCTGCCCGTCTGGTGAACAAATGAATGGGCAAAGATCGGTTGGTGCATCACCAACAGGGGCAAGAACAAGGCTGGCCGCTCTCCCGCAAAGAAGGACGACCAGCCTCGACGCGAAACGACCCCGAAGGCCGCCCGCTCACCGAAGCTGCCCTGCTGGACGGCCCGGGTCAGTCAGGCATCGCGGACCTCCACGATAACCCGGGCGCTTGCCCCGGGTCAACAGTTCCCGTCAAATTTGGCGGAAGCATATTGGCTCTTTCTTACTTCCTGTCGGATAAGTGCTTGCGAGGAGATGACCGATCCGTTTAAACTTGAGGAATAAAAATTCCACGCTGACGCAAAAGGTGCGCTCCGGGCGGACGGCATGGCGTAATGAAGTCGTTCGCATGCTGCGGCGACCCGGTGTTTTATGGTGAGGCAAAGCTTGCCAAATCCGGCGGGTGAAGAGCTGACGGCCGGCATCGCACCCGGGCTGGCTCGCGCGTGAGGCGCCGGGCAGCCACTCCAGGCACTCTGGAAGCCGGAGGCGCCAGTGATCGGACGGGAGAAATGGAGAGCTGGATCGAGACCTGGCCGCGCCCCGCGGTAGCGACGTGCGACGCACCCGGGCTCGTCACCCACTTCCGGCGGTCGGATTCTCGCCCGGTGGTCTACCGGCGCGCATCGGTGCACGCCGGTGTCCCGCCTCGAAGGGAGCAGCGAAATGACTGACCTGGCGACCTCGGCCCGGGTGCTGCCGGCCGACCTGAGCCATATCGCGAATGTGACCATGCCTGCTCAGGGCCTGGGCGCAGTGGTCGTCGGCCTGGGGCGGGCAGGGTTGGGGCTGCACATTCCCGTCCTGGAGAAGATTCGCCGTGACGGGGCCGCAGCTTCACCCTTCGGGGCTGTCGTCGGTCTGGTCGACGCCGTGGAAGCGGGAACCAGACGCGCGCTGCATCGTCTCGAATACGACTATGGATACGACCCGGGGCGGATCAGCTGCGCGACCTCGCTCGCGGCTCTGAAAGGCATCGATCCGGACCATACGATCGTGCACATCTGCACGCCCGCGGACGATCACGCATCGGCCCTGCGCGCCGCGACCGAGGCCGGATTCCGGCGCATCATCGTCGAGAAGCCCTGCGCCGGCAACACCGCCGACGTCGACGAGATGCGGCGTATCGCCGATCGGACGGGCGCCAGCATCGCCGTGATCAACCCGTACCTGTACAGTCGCTCCGTCGCCAGCTGCAAGGACAAGATCCAGCAGGTGGGACAGCAGCCCCACTACCTGGAATTCGAGATGTCGAAGCCGCGGACAGCTCCGACGCTGTCCGGGCGCTCGCGGCCGGAATCCGTCATGGACGTCGAGATGCCGCATCAGATCGCCACGGCGCTGTACCTCACCGAGGCGTCGCGATACAGGGTGCTTCGCGCCGACGTGCGGCACATGCACTATCGGGAGATGGAAACCGAGCCCTGCCAGGTCGTCCGGAACATGGGAGTCGGCGTTATCGTCCTGGAGCTGGATCAGTGCATCGCGGTCCTCGTCTCCTATCTCGATGCGCTGACACGCACGCGGGAGCTGAAGCTGCGCTTTCCCAACACCGAGCACATCGAGGCGTTCCTGCCGGTCACGGGAGACGACCACTACAGCGTGATCATCGAGTACTCCGGTCACAATACCGATGGGTCGGCCGAGCAGACACTGGTCGCGAAGCTGCCCGACGACATGCTTGCGCGATGCCTGTTCGACATGTATACGCGATTCATTACCGATTCCCCGCAGCTCAGTGATCTCACCTTCAATCGGAAGGTGATCGATGTGATGGACAAGGCGAAGGCGTTCGCACGGATTCGAAGGTAGGGGCACGACGCCTCGATGCAGCACGCCCGGTTCGCATTTACGGCGGGCTCATCCTCCCGGGCGCGATCGGTTCACATCTCACGCTCACGGCCGAATGATCCGGCCGGTGAGTCATCCCGCCTTATCGCCACTTTCGGCTGACGACAATGGACGAAGCCCCGCCCCGGGATTCCGCCGCGATCGCGAGGCGGCTCGAAGCGCTTGCATCCGCGCTGCGCGGCGGTGCGAATCCGTTCCTCCACGATGCGGAGATGCCGGACCTCGTGTACGGCATCAATGGCTTCGGGATGAACTGGCTGGCCGCCGCGACCGACGTTCCCGACGTACGGGAGGTGATTCTCGACCGGCTTTACGACGCGGTGAGCTCGCGGCCGGACGCGCCCGGCATCCTGGTGAATCTCGGTCGGATCCTGAGATCGGACATCCATCCGACATCGTGGCTGAATACCGAGAAGCAGCGTTGGCGCCACCGGCTGGTCGACCTGCTCGGACGCGTGTGCCGTGAGCACGCCGGCACGGCGGTGGGCGAGAGTGCCGTTCGGGAGACCGTGCGCACGATCGTTTCCGATTCATGCATGGTCACGCTCGATGTGCGCGGGCAGTGCCTGGATGGCCTCGCCGAGTGTCTCGCCGAGCTTCCGTCACTGGACATCGAGCCGCACCTGGAGGTGGTGGAAGAGATCGTGACGCGGTTCCGCCCATGCCATGAGCGTGCGCTCGCGTTGCAGGTGACGGATACCCACGACACGATCGACCCTCACACCGACCTGCCGGACCGCCGGTTCCTGGAAGTCCTGGAGCGTGCCGCGATTGTGAAGGCACGAGAACGGGCCTTCGTTTTCGGAGCCAGGCTTGCCGACGCCGTTCTCGGCGTCCGGCCCGACGGACGCGCACCGTCGATTGCCGCGCTCGCGCAGGAAGGTCGTGCGGCACTGGCCGCGCTGCGGTCCGGGGTCCTCTCCTCGGCCGAGTTCGAAGCGTTCATCGAGGCGCGTCTTCCGAGCCGGGCCGGCGATCTCGCCGACTACGTGGTCAACCGTCACCAGGTGCTCGTCGACGGCCTGACCATCCAGGATCTGTTCCGGTGGCTGATCGCGGCGCCCGAGAACTCATCCAGCGACCGGCGTTCGCGCCGGACCATCACCGCCTTCTTCAGGCAGGTGCTCGGGATGGGGCAGGCCGCGAACGCGGGACTGGATGCGAGGCCGTTCTTCATCGACCATGGCTACGGACCGGATGGGAAGCAGCTCGATTGGCCGAGCTACGTGTTCCTGCCGGCGGGCACCATCTGGGGGAAGGGTGCGGGGGTGGACCTTTCCTGCGGCGTGGCGTTCGGCGGGGGAGTCGATCTCGCGGCTCGTCGCGGCCGCGACGCTGCGTATATCGGGGGAAGCTGGTCGGCCACCCTGTATCATGGCCATTCGCACGTGGGTGGCGGACACGGGTCGCAGGGAGCGGAGTCGAGGGATCGCATTCTTCACTTCGGTCTTACGGTGGATGACGGAGCGAGGCTTCCCTGGGGTGTGTACGTAGAAGCGGAACAGCATGTCGGCGGCCGTGTGTACCCGGGAGTCCGCACCTATCCACTGGCACCCGCGCGTTGAATCTGCTGGATTGCAAAGGGGTTGCAGCCTGTCCTGCGACCTTTCCGCGCCAGAGTCGATCAGCAGCCCCGACTCGACGGCACCCCCGGGCTGGCCAGGGCGCCCGCCGAGTCTCGCGCCCGACAGGGAACGGTGCCGGAATTGATCTCGTTGACACCGTGTGGCGTGACGGCCATCTTGACAGAGCGGCGGGAAACGGTTCGGCCGCCGCTTCCACCCCTTCCCATTCTCCGGAGGCCCCCTTGCGACGCATCTTCGCTCTTCTCCTCGTCACACCGCTCCTGGCGAACTGCTCCGAGTCCGTGACACCGGTGGCCCCTTCGGGGCCCGTGCACGACCTGGTTCAGTCGCCGCTGGATGACGGCTGGACGGATTCGCCGGCCGACGACTGGACGCTCGATGCGTGGCTCGCGCAGGCGCCGTCCGAGGAGTCGCCGCTGCAGAGCGCGCCCGGGGCGGGGGCGCTGATGTTCTTCGGCCACCCGACCGTCGGCACGGCTTACCCCCCGGGGGTGCACGACGAGTCGTTCCACGGCAGGGACAGGGTCATCCCGGGCGCCGTGGCGATCAATGCGGGCGACAAGGTGACCTTCCGGGTGTTCCCCGGGCACCGGGTGGCGATCTACAAACCCGGTACGCGGCCCGAGGACCTCGTGGTCATCCCCGGGTTCCCCTTCGTGGTCGACCCCACGAACCGGCTGGCGATCCAGGCGGCACCGGTGCCGGTGCTCTCGTTCACGTTCCACAATCCCGGCACCTACCTGGTGATCTGCGCCACCACGCCGCACTTCGTCAACGCCAACATGTACGGCTGGGTCCACGTGCGGTAGGCGGCACGACGACCGCAGACGACGAGGCCGCTCGTCTTCACGCAGAGACGCAGAGGCACGGAGAGTGGTTCTCTCCGTGCCTCTGCGTCTCTGCGCTGCGTGAGATATTCAATCAGGGCTTGATACGAAATCCGAGAATTTGGTTGATGCACCCGATCGGTTCCACGATGACGTCATCCTGAGGCCGGCCAGACTGTAATCAGCGTCTGCGCAAGTGGTTGCAGGCCGAAGGATCTATCATCGCGGCAGCACGAGATTCGGGGAAACGCACCAATACTTCACCCGGACCTGGTATGATTCATCATCAGTAGAGTCGAGCCGTGGCGTGGATGCCCGGTTTCCCCGGCCCGCTCATCGAACCGGACGTGCGGATTCCCGCATCCGGCTCTCCGACCGGGTTCACCTCGAGGCATGCGAAGGCGCCACCTGCCGACGTCTGTACAGTTGCACCAGGCCGAGATTCGACCCGCCGGGCGCTGCTTCAGGAGGGGAAGAAGGAGGGGATGCGCACCCCCTCGCCGCGGCCGCCCGCGACGCGCTGGACGAGGTCGGCGACCGCGAGGTCCAGGGTGCCGAGCCCGAAGGGGCTGAAGATGACGATTCGTCCGTCGTGCGGCGGCGGCTCCACCCTCCCCAGCAGGATCTCGCCCAGGGAGCCGTGGACGAAGTCGGTGTTCCCGGCCAGCTCCGAGGCCAGGTGGATGGAGGTCTGCGCCCGGTTCACGTGGTGGAGGTCGTCGACCACGTTGTGGTGGGCGAGGATGGCCTCGGGCGCCAGGTCGCGCAGCGACACGTGCAGGA
Organism: Longimicrobium sp.; assembly: GCA_036377595.1. Classification (NCBI taxonomy): domain Bacteria; kingdom Pseudomonadati; phylum Gemmatimonadota; class Longimicrobiia; order Longimicrobiales; family Longimicrobiaceae; genus Longimicrobium; species Longimicrobium sp. The sequence goes on from DASUYB010000079.1 coordinate 70,565, forward strand.
GCGTGGCCCCCGGCGGGCAGACGGAGAGGTCGTGAACGTGCGGCCGGATGGCGGTGGTGCCGAAGGCGGTGAGGGGAGCCGCCGCGAGCACCTCCTCCACGCTCGCGGCCACCCGGAGCTCGGCGCCGGGGCGCCCGGCCGCGATCCCCTCGCCGAAGCGGCGGGCCCGCGCCTCGTCCAGGTCGAAGACCACGAAGCGCGGCACCTCCGGCCACGCCACGGCCAGGAAGTGCGCCACCTCGGCGTTGATGGGGCCGCACCCCACGAAGCCGACCGCCTCCGGCGCGCGGCCGCCGCGCAGCACGCGGGCGGCCAGTGCGGCGCTCGCGGCCGTGCGCTGCTTGCTGATGATGGAGCCCTCGAGGATCGCCCGCGGGCGGCCGGTGTCGCGGTCGTTCAGGATCACCACCGCCGAGGCCCGCTCCATCCCCCGGCGCACGTTCCCGGGAACGGAGGCGATCCACTTCACCCCGGCGAGCCGGAAGCCGTCGCCGAGGTAGGCGGGGAGCGAGATGATCCGGTCCTCCTCGCTGTCCGGGAAGCGCAGGAAGCTTGAGTGCGGGAGCGAGGTCTCGCCCCGCGCCTGGGCCTCGTACGCCCTCCGGACCGCGTCGACCACCTCGTCTTCGCGGCCGTGCAGCGCGCCCTCGACCTCGCGCGCGCCCAGGACCAGCACGTCGTCACCGTGCAACGGGAGGCTCCTTCTCGTCGCTCCAGAGGTGCGCGATGTCGCCCAGGTTGGCCTCCACCCAGGCGTCGCTGAAGATGGTGTCGAGGTAGCGGTCGCCGCGGTCGGGGAGGATGGCCACGCAGGTCGACCCCGCGGGGATCTCGCCGCGGAGCCGCTCGACCGCCGCCACCACGCCCCCCGACGAGCCGCCGGCGAGGATGGCCTCGCGCCGCAGCAGCCGGCGGCACCCGGCCACGCACTCCGCGTCGGTCACGAAGACGGGGCGGAAGGAGCCGGGGTCCGGGCAGAGGGGCGGGCGGATGGCCGAGCCCAGGCCGGGGATCAGGCGGCGGTGCTTCACCGTCGAGAAGATCTGGCTTCCCACGGCGTCCACCGCGATCACCCGGGTGGGCGCCCCCTGGTCGTGCAGGTAGTCCACACACCCGCGCAGCGTGCCGCAGGTGGCGGTGGCCACGAAGAGGTAGTCGAGCGGCGCCGGGGCCAGGTCGGCCAGGATCTCCTGGATCGTGGCCCGGTAGTGGGCGCCGGCGTTCTCCTCGTTCGCGTACTGGTCGGCCCAGAAGCTCCCCTCCACGGTGTCGAGGATCTCCCGGACGCGCCGCAGCTTGGCCGGGAGGAGCTCCCCCGTTTCCGGGTCGGGGCGGTCCACCACCTCGATCTCCGCCCCGTAGGCGCGCAGGATGGAGAGGTTGAGCGAGGTGGTCTTCGCGTCGACGATGCAGCGGAAGCGCAGCCCGTGGTAGGCGCAGGCCTGGGCCAGGCCGATCGCGGTGTTCCCGGAGCTCGCCTCCACCACCAGGGTGTCACGGCCCACGGCGCCGCTGGCCAGCGCGTGCTCCAGGATCGCCGCCGCCGCGCGGTCCTTGGAGCTTCCGCCCGGGTTGAACCCCTCGAGCTTGGCGTGGCAGGCGAACCCCACCCCCGCGAAGAGGCGCTCGAGCGGCACCAGCGGGGTGTTGCCGATGGTGGAGAGCACCCCCCGAGGCCTCGCACGCCCTCCCTGTCTGCGGGAAGACTCGGAAAGCAAGGCGGTGGGAGAGGCCAGTGTCACCCCGTGCAGCGGCGGGGCCGGTTTGATGTTCATCAGCCGTCCTGGCGTTGACCTGGGATGCGACCGGTCCGTTCCCGCGGCCGCCGCGGGACGGCCGGGTTGCCGGCTGACAGGCCGGGCTCACGGGGTGAGGCGGCTCGTGGGAACGGCGTGGCCCGGGCGCTGCCGCATCGGCGGCCGATGCGGCAGCGCCCGGGCCCGCCCCACGTTCGATTGTGCCTGGATTCCCTGCGCAACGCCGGTAGACGAGGTGCTCGCGGGTCGCGCCGCCCGGCGTGCGGCGCTCAGGGCGCCGCGGTCTGCAGGGCGCGCCCCAGCCGCGCCACGGCCTCGTCGATCATCTCCGGGGTGGAGTGCGAGAAGTTGAGGCGCATGCAGTTGCTCCCCGTGCGGCTGCCGTCCGCGGCGAAGGCGTGCCCGGGGACGAACGCCACCCCCTGCTGCAGCGCCACGCGCAGCACGTCGCCCGCATCGAGCCCGTCCGGGAGCTCCACCCACACGAACACGCCGGCCGCGGGACGGCGCCAGCGCGCGCCGGCGGGAAAGTGCTTCTCCAGCGCCGCGATCATCGCGTCGCGGCGCCGGCGGTACTCGCGGCGCAGCATGGACAGGTGGCCCGGCAGGTGCCCGCCCTCCAGGTACCGCGACGCCGCCCGCTGCGAGAAGGTGGCGGTGTTGATGTCGCTGGCCTCCTTGGAGATCGCCAGCAGCGGCACCAGGTGCTCCGGCACCATCAGCCACCCCAGCCGGAGCGCCGGCGCCAGCACCTTGGAGAACGACCCCACGTAGAACACCCACTCGCGCTCGAGCGCCCGCAGCGGATGCGCCGGGGGGCCGTCGTACGCCAGCAGGCCGTAGGGGTCGTCCTCCACGATCGGCACGCCGTAGCGGCGCGCCAGCTCCGCCAGCCGCACCCGCTTCTCCGGCGGCATGCTGACCGCCAGCGGGTTGTGCCCGTCCGGGACGGTGTAGATGAAGGCGGGGCGCGCGCCCCCGGCCAGCAGCGCCTCCACCGCGTCCACGTCCATCCCCGTCTCCGGGTCCGTGGGCACGGTCAGCAGCCGGGGCGAGAACGGCTCCACCGCCTGCTGAAAGCCGGTGTAGCACAGCGTCTCGGCGATCACCTCCCCGCCCGGCTCCAGCAGCAGCCGGGCGAGCAGGCTGAGCCCCTGCTGCGCCCCCGCGGTCAGGAACACCTGCTCCGGCGCGAACGCCACCCCGCGCTGCGCCATCAGCGCCGCCACCTGCATCTGCAGCGGCGCGTGCGGCGGCGAGTACTGCAGGGCGGCGGGGTTCTCGTGCAGCACCGCCGCCGACGCGCTGCCATACTCCGCGGCGGGGAACAGCTCCGGCGCGGGAAGCCCCAGCGCCAGCGAGATCGTGCCCGGGCGCGTGCCCACCGACAGCATGGTCTGCAGCGCCGACGTGCCCGAGCGTTGCGCCCACTCCGCCAGCCGCAGCGAAGGGGCGCCGGTCGCGGTCTCGATCATCAGATGTTCCCGCGGCGTTCCTGCTCGCGCTCCACCGCTTCGAACAGCGCCTTGATGTTCCCGGAGCCGAAGCCCTGGGCGCCCTGCCGCTCGATGACCTCCACGAACATGGTGGGGCGCGCCTCGATCGGCTCGCTGAAGATCTGCAGCAGGCGCCCGTCGTCGTCCGAGTCCACCAGGATTCCCAGCTCCTGCAGCTCCGTCATCAGCGCGGGCTCGATGGCGCCAACGCGCTCCTCCAGCACCTCGTAGTAGGTGCCGGGGATGCGCAGGAAGCGCACGCCGTTCTCGCGGATGGCCCGCACCGTGGCGCGGATGTCGTTGGAGAGGAAGGCCACGTGCTGCGCGCCGGCGCCGTGGTTGAAGTTCAGGTACTCCTGCACCTGCGACTTGCTGCCGTTGTGGGCCGGCTCCACGATGGGGAACTTGATCTTCCCCGAGGCGTCTTCCACCACCTTGGAGTTCATGGCGCTGTGCTTGGTCCACACCATCTCCTGGTGCGACTGGTGGAAGCCCAGCACGTCCTTGTAGAAGGCGACCCAGTGGTCCAGCTGCCCCTGCTCCATGCTCACCGCCACGTGGTCCACTTCCACGAACCCGACGGGGCGGGTGGCCGGCGCGTCGGTGATGGCCTCGAACCCGGGGAACAGCGTGTCGGTGTAGCCCTGCCGCTCCACCAGCGTGTGCACGGTGTCGCCGGGCGCGCCAATGGTGGCGCGCACCACGCGGCCGCGGTCGTCCTCGTGCACCTGCGGCGGCGACACCGGCCTGGCGCCGCGGCGCACCGCGGTCCGGAAGGCGAAGTCCACGTCCCTGACGCGGAACGCCACGTCCTTCACGCCGTCGCCGTGCAACGCCGCGTGCCGGGCGATCGGCGAATCGGGATCCAGCCCGCTGGTGAGCACCAGGCGGTTGTCGCCCTGCTCCATGACGATCGAGAGCCGGTCGCGCACGCCGGTCTCCAGCCCCGCTCGCGCCACCGGGCGGAACCCGAACATGCTGCGGTAGAAGTGCGCCGCCTGGTAGGCATTGCCCACGTACAGCTCCACATGGTCGATGCCGTCCAGCTGCAGCGCGCTCTGGATGGCGGGGACCCTGACGACTTCCGGCTCGAGCGTTGCCATGCCGCCTCCGTTGGTGGGGAGAGGAGAGTGTGCGGGCGCCGCGTGGAGGCTCGCCTCCCGCCGCGGCGCCGTCGTGCCGGGAGTCCGGCGGCGGCAGCAGCGCGCCGCGGTCATGGAAAGATGGATGCCCTCACGTGATCCGCCAAGATCCGTGAGTACCGTACTCTACTCATTCGCTTCCCCCCGCGTCAACCTTTACCCCCCCGCCAGCCCTGCTGCCGAGCACGGACCGCGGCTGAGCCGATCGGCCCGGAATCTCGCTGTTACAGGCGCTTTTGAACCCTGCGGGCTCGACTGGCCGAAAACGCCCGGTCACCGGCAGGAATGGGTCGAGACCTGCGGTACGCGGCGATCCGGGCAGGGGCCCAGCCGGAGAACACCGCCTTTTGGGGACGCCGGGGAGACGGGTCCGGTTGACGAATGATCAACCGTCCTGTAACTGATTAACTGTCCTGGAAAGTAATCCCACCTTGCTTCAACCCTCCTTTACGCCGCTCTCGCGTCTCCGGCGGACGTGTGCACGGGCCGATCGCCGTGCCGCCGGCCAGCGGGGGGGCTCCGCGCTCAGGCTCGCCAGGCGCTCCGGAGTGGCGGCGGGACCAGAGAGAAACGAAAGTGAACGTGACCGCACTGCCGAAGTTCCCGCCCGCGCCGGCGGAGAAGACGTTCGAGCCCGGGCTGCTGCGCGAGTTCTCCTCCCGCGTGTTGCAGACGTTCGGGGTGCCGGCAGCGGACGCGGAGCTGGCGGCGGGCGTGCTGAGCAGCGCGGACCTGCGCGGCATCGACACGCACGGGGTAGCCCGGCTGCCGCAGTACGTGGAGATGCTCGCGCAGGGACGCATCAACCCACGCCCGCGCATCCGCACGGTCCGGGAAACGCCCGCCACGGCCACGGTGGACGGAGACAACGGGCTGGGGCTGGTGGTGGGCCCGCGCGCCAACGAGCTGGCGATGGAGAAGGCGGAGCGGGTGGGAACCGGCTGGGTGGCCGTGGGGAACAGCAATCACTTCGGGGCGGGCGAGTACTACCCGCTGCAGGCGCTGCCTCGCGGCCTGGTCGGCTGGGCGATGACCAACTCCCCGCCGCAGGTGGCGCCGCTGTGGGGCGCCGAGAAGATGCTGGGGACCAACCCCCTGGCGATCGCGTTCCCCGCGCTGGAGGAGCCGCCGGTGGTCATCGACCTCACCACCAGCGCATTCGCCTTCGGCAAGGTGGAGGACGCGGCGCGCCGGGGGATCTCCATCCCGGAAGGGTGCGCCATAGACCGCGACGGCCGGATGACCACCAATCCGCACGCCATGCTGGACGGAGGCGCGCTCCTTCCGCTGGGGTCCGACCGCGAGCGCGGCGCGCACAAGGGGTACTGCCTGGGGGCGATGGTGGACCTGCTCTGCGGACCTCTGGGGGGTGCCAGCTGGGGGCCGTTCGCGCCGCCGTTCCCCGCGCACCTGCCGCCGCCGGCGCGGACCGTGGGAAAGGGGGTGGGGCACCTGTTCGGCGCGTTCCAGGTGGCCGCGTTCGCCGATCCGGCGGAGTTCGGACGCCAGGTGGACGACTGGATCCGCACGCTCCGGGCGACCCGGCCCGCCGAGGGCACCTCGGGCCCCATGATCCCCGGTGATCCCAACCGCCGCGCGGAACAGGTGCGGCGGCGGGAGGGGGTCCCCGTCATCCGGCCGGTGGTGGAGGCGCTGGAGCGCGTCGCCCGGCAGACAGGCGTCCCCCTCGGCTGAGGGGGCGGATCAACACACGAAATCGACCGAATTCTCAGACCGCCATCGTATGCGTTTCATGCCGCGGGGTGATCGACCGCGCTGAGCTTCTCGCAACCAGGTCCAGTTCCCTCGCAGCAGCCGCGCTCCCGGCAAAAGGCGGCGTGACTCACGGCTGTGGTAGGCTCTTGGTCAGCCGGATTCTCGCCCGACTGCAGATATGGGCGAGAACTGCCCAAGAATGCAGTTTCGGAGGCCATCGAAGCACTCCATCATGAAGCGTATGTCATCTAACCAGAATGAGTTATGAGGGCGTTACAGTTCGCTGACCAGAGAAAAAACCACGCTGCAGGTCGACCTGTCGAGAATTGCCCAAATTTCGCCGAGCGGCCGGATGTGAAAACGGTTGCCAGAATCGCAAGCCGCGATCTGACAACCGTTTACGTGCTACTCGAACTTAGCAGGGGTGAGCGAGGGGACTTGAACCCCCGACCTCCAGGGCCACAACCTGTTCCCGGCCGTAACCCACTGTAGTCAGCCGTAACGAAACCCCGCAGATTTCCTCACATTTTTTCGTGGCTGACCGTAAAAACGCGTAATCTACCGGAAGCGGAACCGACCCACGCTGACCCAACCGCTTATCCCACGAATCGGACGCTCGCTACAGCACGTCGACGATTCGCAAGCGGGGCACGGCCGCCTACACCGCCGCGCGCTTCCGGAAACTCGACCCGGCGCCGTCCAGACTCCCCTACCTCCTCCGCGGGAATGAGCCGCGTGCCGTAGCTACCAGTCGCCCTCGACTTCGCCGCCGCCGCGCGGCCACACGTACCCGAGGTTGCGGATCAGCAGCCACGGGAAGGGCATGTATCGCGTTGTCACGTAGATGTCGCCGGCGGTACCCGCGATGCTTCTCGAGTGCCAGGCGCTGATGTGCACCATCCCCTCGCGCGGCGTGTCGGAGGCCCACCCGAGGATGCGCACCATCGTGTAGGCGGCCGGCCCTCCATCCTCGTCCAGCACCCCCTCGCACATCTCCGAGTCCGTGACCAGCGGGGCGTCCGTGGGATCGTTGGCGTTGCGGCAGAGGTACAGCGGATGCCAGCCGGCGCGAGCGCTCGGGAGGAGGTAGAACTTCGCGAACTTCGAGAGCCAGTACCCGCCGGCCGTATCGCCCAGTTGCTCGTCTCGCACGTAGGCGTGGTCACCCCACCGCTCGAGCTCGTGGATGGGGACGCAGAACACCCTGCCGAGGTACACCTCCGACAGGGGGCAGCCCATCCGCAGGCGCTTCAGGAGGTGGTACGCGCGGAGCGTGTCGACCCCCGAGCCGCCCGACGGGTACTTGTTGTGGAGGATGCCCTGGTGGAGGATCCCCTCGGCCGTGGGGCCGTGGACGTGCAGGTGGGTAAAGAACGTCTTCTGCCACAGCGGCGCTGATCCCTGGACCATCCCGTAGTAGACCCCGTGGAGCATCCGGGCGTTCAGCTCCTGCTTTTCCTCGGTCAGGTCGAGCGGGTCCGAGTACCCAACCTCGGTGAGCCATACGTCGCGCCAGTCGACAACGCTCGGGTCAGCCCATTCCTGCATCGTGGCGACGACGTTCGACGCGTACTTGTCGTACTTGTGGACCGAGACCACAACCCGGTACCCCTCGGCTTCCGCCGCTTCGACCGCCGGCGCTGCGAGCCGCTCCTGCATCCACGTGCGCGCGGCGGCGGCCTGCAGGCACGAGTCGGGGTTCGGGGGAGCCCCGAATTGGGAGATCGGCATCTCGCCGATGACGAGCGTCTTGCCGGCATCGCGGATGATCGGTAACGCACGTGCGACCAGGACGTCGTAGTCGGCCCCGGTGCCCTTGAAGAGGGCGGTACAGGTCGCCTCGTTCCAGATCGACCACGCGTCGACTTGCGGATATCGCGACACGACCGTTCGGACGTAGTACTCCCACCACTCGGCATTCGGGACCTGGTGCGCGATGTCGACCGTGTCCGACATGTCCGCACGGCCGTACGGCGGCGTGTAGGCAAGCGTGCCGAGGATCTTGATTCCCCCGGCGTCGAGCCTCGCCACGGTGATGTCCGTGCTGTCGAAGTTCCACTGATGTTGCACGTACGCGAGTGCCGGCCAGTCAAAGTCGACGCGCGCCCACGTAATGCCGGCCTGCGTCATCAGCGGCACCATGTACTGGTCGCCGGTGTGCTGCAGGCCGTTCGCCATGATCCCGAAGCGCTCCGCGAACGACGGGTCCGAGATGTTCAGGCCGGTACCGAAAGCCATCTTAACGAATCGTGGCCGGCTCGCGCGCGAGCCGAAGCCTTCCCTGGGCAGACCCGTCGCCGATTCGTCCGTGCAGGCGGCGAGCGCGACGCCAAAGAGGGCAAGCCCGAGGCACATTCGTCTGGTCATTGGTGCGACTCCTCCTGTTGGTGGGGGGAGCGGCGTCCCGAAGTGAGCCGTTGCAGGGCCCTCGTAGGCCATCGCGCGCCCGGCTCACCTCGAAAGACCATGGACCGCTATCATCTTCTGGGCGCGTCGGTGCACGCGGCCAGCAGCAGCACGGGTTCCAGCGGAACGATGGATGGGACGAGACGGCGCATGTTCCCCCCTCGCATGGGCGTGGACGTCGCCAGAGATGTTCGCCGGGGGGCACCGCGCGAACCGCGGTGAACTGGCGGCCAGTCCCACAGTGCGTCGCCTTAGGAGCCAAGTCAACGATTTTAGTCGTTTATTGAACGCAACTCACCGGTTGCATCCCGAGTCTCGTGTCATTAAGGCAAATCCGTCGGAAAATGGAGTGGCAATAAATTGGAAAAACCGGAAACAACGAAACGGCCGCCGAACGTAAGGTACGTTCTGACGGCCGTTTGGAAGGGGTGAGCGAGGGGACTTGAACCCCCGACCTCTAGGGCCACAACCTGCTCGGGAGTTGTAACCACTTGTATCTGTCCGTAACGAATCCGCGGCTTCACTCACTTTTCTGAAGGCCGTAAACACCTGTAAATAAGCCGTAACCGCAGCGGTCCACCGGCCGTACACTGTACGGAAAATAAACTGGACGCTGCCTCCCCAGATCAGACAAACTCCAGCGCTGTGCGGATTTCACCCGAGTCGGAGAACAGATGCCTAACTCGGCTCCGCGCCCTTGAGACTACACCCGTCGCCGATCCCGACCACCACCAGCTCGGCCATCACCAACGTCCGCGCGCGGGTTTCCGCATCAATGTGTGCGGACGGGTCGAATCCGATCACCAGATCTGCATCCATGCGCCAATCTTGTTGACAGGCACAGTCGGAGTTCCTACTCTCGCCTGAAGGGGAATGGCAACCCTGTACGCCGACCACCTGCCGTCCGCCATGACGGCGTGTGCCCCGTGCCCGGCATGCAAGCAGGCCTCCAGGTGCCGGAACTCCCGCAGGGAGTCCGCAGCGTCTTCCTCAGCCACAACGGCCGTCAGAAGCAATGGGTCCGCCGCCTCGCCGCACAGTGGCGCGGGTTGGGCCTCCGAGTCTTCTACGACGAGGACAGCGTCATGCCCGGCGAGGACGTGATCGCCGCGATCGAGCGCGGCATCACCGGCTGCGACCACGTGGTCCTCGTGCTGAGCCCCGCCGCGCTTACGAGCCAATGGGTGGCCATGGAGATAGCAATGACACGCATCGGTGATCCGTCAGGCCGGGACCGGCGTTTGATCCCCATCCTGATCGAACCGGTCGACTCCGAATCGATCCGGCCCGCCATCCGTTGCCTGAGCATCGTGGACCTCACGGAGCCAGATCGCCGCAACGAGCGGTACCATCATCTCCTCCGTTCTCTGGGGCTCGACCGGCCCGACCTGCCCGATCCACCTGCATTCGAGGACGAACCTTTGCCGGTGCCGGCGTTCGATGCCACGGGCACGGCCGCGCCCAACGGCGACGGCGGCGCGCCGGTCGCCACCGTGACGCGCCAGCTCGGTTTCGAGTTGGTCATCGACGGCGACCTGGACGACTTCGACCCGCAGGCCCAGCAGAAGCTTTTCGCCGCGATCAAGGAGCTGCTCGAGACCGGCGACGAGTTGAAGATCCGCAACATCCGCCGCGGTAGCATCATCGTAACCTTGGACCTGAGCCCGGAGCAGGCGGAGCGGCTGTTCTGGGCGGTCCAGCGCGGCGAACTCGACGAACTCGGCGTGCGCGAGGGGCGCGTGCTGGACGAGGACGACGAAGCCGAGGACGACGAGGCCCGGGAGAGATGGCAGGCGGAAGGATCAAGGACCGTGCTCGACAGGATTGTGCGGGAGGGGAGAGGGCACAGTCTCCCGGTGCACTCCGCACCCGTGTTCCGCCACGCTAACGCCGCCCCCGGCGAGCCAAGGCCGCTCTCGTTCGCGCAGGAACGGCTGTGGTTCCTGTATCAGCTCCAGTCGGAGAACCCCTACTACAACCTGTCCGGCACGGCGCGGATCCGTGGAGTGCTGGACTACGCGTCGATCGAGCGCGCGCTGCAGGAGATCGTCCACCGTCACGAGGTGCTGCGGTCTACCTTCCATACGAGTCACGGCTACCCGGTCGCGGTTGTCGACGCGCAGCCACGGTGCGCCCTGGTTGTGACAGGGCTGACAGAGGTGAACGACGCCACCCGCGCAAGCGTGTTGCGGCGACTCATCACCGACCAAGCGCTGCAGCCGTTCGACCTAGGTACCGGCCCGCTTCTCCGCGTGATGGTGGCCGCGCTCCGGCCGACCGAGCACCTGCTCCAACTCACGGTGCCCCGGATTGTGGGCGACGAGTGGAGTCTAGGACTGCTGTTCCGGGAGCTGTTGGCTCTCTATCGGGCCTACCGGTACGGGCGCGAATCACCGCTCTCGGAACTGACGCTGCAGTACGCCGACTTCGCGGCGCGGCAGCGCGAGCTGCTCGCCGGCACGTGGGTGGAACGGCAGCTCACTTGGTGGAAGGAGCGGCTCGCCGGCGCGCCGGCCCTGCTGGAGCTGCCGACAGACCGGCCTCGCCCGGCGGTGCGGTCAGACCACGTCGGCAATGAACGGATAGAGGTTTCGCGGGAGTTGCACGAAACGCTGCGCGAGTTGGCGCGGCGCGAGGAGCTTACGCTGTACGAAGTGCTGCTGGGCGCCTTCCAGATGCTGCTGGCCAAGTACAGTGGAAGCAATGACGTGCTGGTGGGAACCCGGGTTGCCGGGCGACGGACCTCCGTGCTCGAAGAGATGGTCGGCTGTCTGGCGAACACGGTGGTGATGCGCACCGACCTGTCGGGAAACCCCTGTATCCGCGAGGTGTTGGCACGGGTGAGGATGGGCGTAATGGGAGCGTACGCGCACCAGCAGCTCCCGTTCGAGGTGCTTGTGGAGGAGCTACGGCCTGAGCGCAGCCTGAGCCACAATCCCCTGATCCAGGTTTGGTTCGCGCTGAACTCCAAATTGGAGCTTTCGGACTTCCTTCCGGGGCTGCAAATGGAGCCGGTGGAGGCGCCCCTCGCCACGCCAGGGTTCGACCTCGATCTGCTCTTCATCGAGCACTCCGGCGGCTTGCGAGGGGTCCTTCGCTACAGCAGTGACCTCTTTGAGCGGAATACTATCGAACGGATGCTATGTCACCTGAAAAGAGTGTTGGAGCAGGTTGCCGAACAGCCGAAACTACTAGTTTCCGAACTGCAACTTCTGACGGATGCAGAGCGGCAGCAAGTGATCAGCGAGTGGAACGACACGGACCGCGAGTACGCGCTCGTTCCAGTCCACGAGCAGTTCGCCTTGCAGGCTCGACGGGCACCGGACGCCGTCGCGTTGCTGCACGCGGAAGGCGCGATGACGTACGCCGAGTTGGACCGCCGCGCGAATGCGCTCGCCCGGCACCTGCGCGAACTCGGCGTGGGCTCAGAAGCGCGGGTGGGCGTGTGCATGGCGCCTACGCCGGACCTGCTTGCGACGATTTTAGCCACGTGGAAGGCGGGTGGCGCCTGTGTTCCCCTCGACCCACGCTACCCGGCCGAACGGCTGGATTGCATGATCTTAGACGCAGGGATCTCGGTGGTGCTCACCGGAGGGAGCGCCTCCCAAGCGTTCACGCAGCCCCGCGCTAACGTGCTGCGTGTGGACCAGCTTGGCGGCGAGGAGGACGGCGCGCCAGCGGTGTTCTCCGACCTCCGAAACCTCGCCTGCGTGATCTACACCTCCTGCCCCACGGGGATGCCACGCGGAGTGATGGTGGAGCACGGCTCGCTGGCCCACTTGCTGGCGGCGGCATGCGAGACGTTCGATGTCCAGCCGTCCGACGTAGTGCCGCTGCTGGCGCCGCTCGTATCCGATGCCTGGCTCATCGAGGCGCTCCTGCCGCTCGCGTCCGGCGCGGCGGTCCGGCTGATCGACCGGTCGCAGGTGCTGGACGTTCCCTCCATCGTGGCGCAGATCGCGGACGCGACGCTGCTGCACGCTGTGCCCGCCTTCCTGCAGGAGGTGGGGCGGACGGAAAGCTCCGCACCTCGCCTGCAACGGCTCCGCCGCGTCTTCATCGGTGGAGAAGCGGCTCCGCCGGGGCTGCTGGAGGAAAACCGGTTGACGTTCCGGAGCGCAGAGACGCACGTGCTCTACGGCGCCATCGAGGGAGCCGTGGTGGCATCAGCGCACCGCGTGGCGTTCGAGCGCGATCTTGACGCGCGCGTGATAGGGCGGCCGCTGGCGAACGTGCGCCTCTACGTCTGCGACGCGCGAGGGAACCCGCAACCGCCGGGAATCCCGGGCGAGCTCCTGATCGGCGGCGCGGGGGTGGCGCGCGGGTACCTGAACCACCCCGCCGCGACAGCCGAACGATTCATTCCCAATCCTTTCGGCGGCAGGGCCGGAGCGCGGCTGTACCGCACCGGCGACCGCGCGCGGTGGCGGGCGGATGGAATGCTCGAGTACCTCGGCCGCCTGGACCGGCAGGTGAGGCTCTTCGGATTCCGCGTCGAGCCAGGCGAGGTCGAAGCCATGCTTTGCAGGCACCCCCGGGTACGTGGGTGCGCTGTCGTGACGTCGGTCGATTCTCGCGGCGAGACGCGCCTGACAGCGTACGTGGTGGGCGACGCCTCACCAGAAGCGCTGCGTTCCCACCTTGGCCATCTGCTGCCGGAGTACATGGTACCCGCGGCATTCGTCTACCTCGATGCCCTTCCGCTGAACGCGCGCGGAAAGGTGGACCTTGGAGCGCTTCCGCAGCCGGATTTCACCTCCACGAGGCCGTACGTGCCGCCGCGGACTCTGGTGGAGAAAATGTTGGCGGAGATCTGGGCCGAGGTGCTGGGCGTGGAGCGCGTGGGCGTCGAGGACGACTTCTTCCTGCTGGGCGGCCACTCGCTCCGGGCCACACAGGTGCTGGCGCGGGTGAGACGGGCGCTGGAGGTGGAGGTCCCGCTCCGGGTGCTCTTCGAGACGCCCACGGTGGCCGGGGTGGCCGCCTGGGTGGAGGCCGGCGGCGGCGCGCTCGCCGACGCCCTAGCCGAGCTCGAAGGCCTGAGCGACGATGAGGTGGCCGCCCTGCTCGCCGAGATCGGCGACGAGCCGTGAGCCACAGCCGTCTGACGCAGTTCGGCCTCGTTGTCACTGAGGAGCAGGCGGAGCACGATTCCGAGTCACGGGACCACGGGGCCGCGGTGATCAGGGTGCTCGCCGGGGAATGAGAACGCATCCTGTGGATGTCCATTTTACGCTCCGGACGGCACCCAACGCCGGTTCCGTTACGGCTCGTTACAGCGAGAATGGACACCTCGGAACGGAATTTCCCGTACAAGAAGGCCCGTCCAAGGCGACAAATCGCGTAAAATGACGAAACGGCCGCCAGAGCTAAACCATGCTCTGACAGCCGTTTGCAAGGGGTGAGCGAGGGGACTTGAACCCCCGACCTCCAGGGCCACAACCTGGCGCTCTAACCGACTGAGCTACGCCCACCGTAAGATGTACTTCCCGCGCCCCTTCCGCCCACCAGCCACGCGCCAGACAGGACTCGAACCTGTGACCCACAGCTTAGAAGGCTGTTGCTCTATCCACCTGAGCTACTGGCGCAGGTACCGCCGATCCATCGGAACCGCTCCAACCCAGTCGGGGCGGCCGGATTTGAACCGGCGACCCTCTGCTCCCAAAGCAGATGCGCTACCGGGCTGCGCCACGCCCCGATCGTCCAACAGGCCAAAAAGATAGCGATTTCGCCGCTTCCAGTCAACCGCGGGCCGCCATTTGTGCGCCGGATCAGCGGCCCCAGCCGCTCCGGAGCGCCTCCGCCGCGGCGCGCACGGCCCTGCCGCGGTGGCTCACCGCGTTCTTCCGCTCGGGGGGAAGCTCGCCGAAGGTCATCCCCTCCCCGGGCATCCAGAAGAGCGGATCGTAGCCGAAACCGCCGGTGCCGCGCGGCGCGTCCAGCACCACGCCGTCGCAGGTGCCGAGGTGCACCTCCCCTCGTCCCGACGCGTCGGCGAGGGCGGCGGCGCAGACGTAGCGCGCGGTGCGGCGCTCGGGCGGAAGGCCATCGAGAAGCCGCAGGAGATGGCGATTGTTGCCCTCGTCCTGCCACAGCCCGCGGCTCTCCTCCTCGCCGGCGAAGCGGCGCGAGCGGACGCCGGGGGCGCCATCCAGCGCGTCCACGCAGATCCCCGAGTCATCGGCCAGCGTCAGCTCGCCCGTCTTCCGCGCGAAATACCGCGCCTTGGCGAGCGCGTTCTCCTCGAAGGTGTCGAAGATCTCCAGCGCGTCCTCGGCCGGCGTCTCCTCCACGCCGAGGTCATCGAGACCGACGATCTCCAGCTCGGGAAAGCCGGCCAGGATCTCGCGGATCTCGCACACCTTGCCGGGGTTGCGCGTGGCGACGAGCAGCCGCGCCATCTCACAATCTCCCAAAAGAGATGAATCACACGGAGGGACCGGAGGAAACGGAGGAGTGCGATGAGTTTCCTCCGTTTCCTCCGCTCCCTCCGTGTGAGAATCAGCAGTGCCGGTTCACGAGCCGGCGACCGCGGCGCGCTGGGCGGCGTGGAGGCCGGCGACGCAGCGGTTCATCATCTGCGTCAGGAAGTAGAGCTGCTCGGGGGTGAAGTGGCCGTGCTCGCCGGTGCCCTGGATCTCGATGATGCCGCCGGACTCGCGCGCGACCAGGTTGAGGTCCACCTCGGCGGCCGAATCCTCCGAGTAGTCCAGGTCCAGCAGCAGCCGGCCATCGACCAGACCCGCACTGACCGCCGCGACGAATTCGCGGAAGGGCGACGCGGCGAGCCCCTTCTCGCGCGCGATCCAGGCGCAGGCGTCGTAGAGCGCCACCGCGCCGCCGGTGATCGACGCGGTGCGGGTGCCGCCGTCGGCCTGCAGCACGTCGCAGTCGATGGTCACCTGGCGCTCGCCGAGCGCGGCCATGTCCACGCAGGCGCGCAGCGAGCGGCCGATCAGGCGCTGGATCTCCTGCGTGCGCCCGCCCACCTGGCTGCGCTCGCGGAGCGTGCGCGTGTTGGTGGCGCGCGGCAGCATCGAGTACTCCGCCGTCACCCATCCCTCGCCGCGCCCTTTACGCCACGGCGGCACGCCCTCCTCGACGGACGCGGTGCAGAGCACGCGCGTGCGGCCGACGGTGATCAGGCACGAGCCCTCGGCGTACTCGGCCACGCCGCGCTCCAGCCGCAGCGGACGCGGCTCCTCGGGCGCGCGGCCGTCGTTCCTCGCCATCCCCTCACCCATCTTCCGCCCCCTGGCGAACGCGTTGCAGGATCGACGTGGTGGAGCGGCCGGGCACCAGCGTGATCGTCTCCACCCGCCCGCCGGCCGCCTCCACCTCGTCGGCCCCGACGATGGTGTCCCTCGTGTAGTCGCCCCCCTTCACCAGCACGTCGGGAAGGAGGGCGGAGATCAGCTCGCGCGGCGTATCCTCGTCGAACAGCGTGACATAGTCCACCGCGGCGAGTCCCGCGAGCACGTACGCGCGGTCGTCCTGGGGATTGACCGGGCGGTCGCTTCCCTTCCCCAGCCGCCGCACGGACGCGTCGGTGTTCACGCCGACCACGAGGAGATCGCCCAGCGCGCGGGCGCGCGCGAGGTAGTCGACGTGGCCGCGGTGCAGCACGTCGAACACGCCGTTGGTGAACACCACGCGCTCGCTCCGCGGCCGGCGGAGGCGCGCCAGCAGCGCGTCGCGGGTCAGCACCTTCGCGGCGGGATCGGTCACGGCGCGGCGGGCTCGGGAACGCGGGGAGATTCGCCGCGGATGCGGGCCAGGATCTCGCCTGCGCCCATCTCCAGCAGCCGCGCGGCCAAGCGGCGTCCGACGACGGCGGCATCATCTCCCGACTCGATGTCGAACTCGTCGATGGCGATGAACTCGGAGTCGCGCAGCACCTGCTCGCCCTCCACGTCGGCGACCAGGCCGTGCAGCGTCAGCCCCTCGTCGTCCACGCTCGCCAGCGCGCCGATGGGGATCTGGCATCCCCCCTCGAGCGCGGCGAGGAAGGCGCGTTCGGCCGTCGTGCACGCGCGGGTGTGGGGATCGTCGAAGCCGGCCAGCAGCGCGCGCATCCGCTCGTCGCCCGCGCGGGCGACCACGGCGAGCGCGCCCTGGCCCACCGCGGGAAGCCACTCGGCGGGGTCGAGATACCCGGCGATGCGCGGCTCCCACCCCAGCCGCAGCACGCCCGCCGCGGCGAGGAGGATCGCGTCGTAGTCGCCGCGGTCGAGCTTGGCCAGCCGGGTGTTGAGGTTGCCGCGGAGATCGAGGACGTCGAGGTCAGGCCGCAGCGCGCGCAGCTGCGCCCGGCGGCGGAGCGAGCTGGTGCCGACGCGCGCGCCGGCGGCGAGCGTCGCCAGCGTCCCCCTCCCGCCCGGGGGGAGGATGAGCACGTCGCGCGGGTCCTCGCGGTGCGACACGGCCACGATCTCCAGCCCGTCGGGAACGCGCGTGGGGACGTCCTTCAGCGAGTGCACGGCGAGGTCCGCGTCGCCCGCCAGCAGCGCGGCATCGATCTCCTTGGTGAACAGCCCCTTGTCGCCGATCTTCGCCAGGGGGACGTCGAGAATGCGGTCGCCCGTGGTGCGGACGACCGCGATCTCCACCTCCAATTCCGGCGAGGCCGCGCGGATCGCCGCCTCCACGGCGCGTGCCTGCCAGAGCGCCAGCTCGCTCCCGCGCGAGGCGATGCGGACCGGGGCGCTCACCACTGGCTCTGCGCCCCCTCGATCACCTTCTGCACCATCTGCTCCAGCGCCTTGCGCCGCCCCACCTCCACCGTCTCGCCCCGCTCGCGGCTGAACAGCCCAAGGGCGGAGATGGAGTTCCCCTGCCAGAGCACGCGGTCGTTCTTCACGTCGTAGATCTCCGCGTCGAACGTGATCCGCACCTGCGTCTGGTTCGTCGTGACGCGGCCGCCCGGCGTGTTGGGATCGATGTTGGTGACCGCCTCGTCGTAGCCGCTCAGCTTGCCGCGGATGATGGCGTCGGCCGTCTGCTGCGGCGCCAGGCGCACGCCCAGGTTGCGCGGCAGCTCCGTCTGCAGCTGCCGCTGCACGTCGCTGCGCAGGAACTCGTACGGCGTGGTGTTGTCGAACAGGTCCACGTACACCGTGCGGATGTTGGACGGCAGCCCGCCCCCGGTGAAGTGGTAGAGACAACCGGAGACGAGCAGCACCGCGAGGGCGACCGCGCTAGCGGCCCGTGCCCGGCGGGCTCCAGACGTCATCAGCGAACGAAGCGACATCGGTGGATGATTCCAGCGTAAGGTTCAGGTTGCGGTACGCGGGCCAGTCGCGGTAGCGCGCGGCCTTGAGCGCGCCGTCGCCGCCGCGCTCCAGCTCCACGCTCTCCTCTACACCGCCGCTCTTCGTGCGGCGCACCGACTGCAGCCGCCCGTCCTGCGCGCGGTACTCCAGCGTCCCGTCGCTCCCCAGGTCGTAGCGCAGGGTGACGCGCCCGCCCTCGTCCGTCGCCGACGTGAGACGGGCGGACGAGGGGGGACGGACGACGCCGACCGCGGCCCAGAGGAGCGCGGGGCTGGGGAGCTTGAAGCGCTCGGCCACGGCGGCAGGGATGCGCGGCGTCTCGTCCACCAGCGCGGCGGCCAGGATGGTCTCGCCGCGCGGGCCGAACAGGTCCAGCCGGAAGCGGTCCGGCGCGGCGTAGCGGGCCACGCCGCGGCCGCTGAAGCGCGATCCCGCCTCGTCCAGCGACCAGCCGAACTGTGCCTGGCGGGGGGACGAGGGCACCGTCGCGCGCCGCAGCGCCTCGGCGATGGAGTCCGGGCTGGCCGCCGCCGCGCCCGATCCCGCCGCCGGCGCGGGGGATGGAGACGCAGCCGGCGCGCCCGCCCCGCCCGCCGCGGTGGCGCAGGCGGCGAGCGACGCGGCGAAGGCGGCCAGGGGGATGAAGCGATCGTACATCAACGCACCTCTTCCACGCGGATGATCCGGTCGCCGGGAAGGATGCGCCCGACGACCTCCATCCCCCGCACCACGCGCCCGAACACCGTGTAGGTGCCGTCCAGGTGCGGCTGCGGCGAATGGGTGACGAACCACTGGCTCCCGCCCGTGTCGGGCCCGCTGAGCGCCATCCCCAGCGTGCCGGCCTCGTACGGGTGCCGGTTGATCTCGTCACGGATGGCATACCCCGGACCGCCGTTGGTGTCCCCGCGCGGATCGCCGCCCTGGATCACGAAGTTCGCCACCACCCGCGGCCACTCCTGCCCGTCGAAGAACTTCCGCCGCGCGAGGGCGAGGAAGTTCTCCACGGTGAGCGGCGCATCGTAGGCGAACAGCTCCAGCTCGATCGTCCCCCGGTTGGTGACGATGCGCGCGTGCGGCCGGGGACGGACGAGAGTGGAGGCGACGAGGCGGCGGTAGCCGTCCGGCGAGCGCCCGGTCATGATCGGCAGCGGCTCGCCCCAGCCGGGAACGTCCTCTCCGAACGCCGTCTCCACGTGCTGGCGGACCAGGTAGTCGCCCGAGCGGCCGAAGCGCGCGAAGAAGGCCCGGGCGACGCCGGTGTCCTTCCTCCCCAGCGCCCCCAGCGCGTCCACGGCGGCCAGCGCGGCGTCGTCCATCGAGTCGCGCTGGGCGCGGGCGTACGCGTCCAGCAGCAGCGGCGCGTCGGCGGGATCGGCGATCTGGCCCAGGCCGCCGATCGCGTTCACCCGCGCGTAGAAGTCGGGAGATTCCAGTCCCATCCGCAGCAGCGGCCGGATGCGCGCCACGCTGTCGCCCGCCGCGCCGATGGCGGACTCGAGCGCCGCGGTGGCGATGCGCCCGTCCGCGTCGCGCACCGCCGCCTCCAGCCGCGGCCGCAGCGGCGACGTGGCGAAGTTGCCCTTCGCGGCCGTGGCGTAGACGCGCGCCGCGGCGGCCCGCGCGCGCCACCCGCTTTCGCGCATGAACGCGTCGGCGACCTCGGCCGCGGCGGCCGGATCGACCTCCCCGAGCGACGCCAGCGCGGTGGTGCGCAGGAAGATGGGCTTCGCCGCGTCCATCGCCACGGCGCGGAGGGGCGCCGCGGCGGCCGGCGCCTTCGCCCCCAGCCGCGCCAGCGATTCCGCGGCGGTGATGGCGAGGTAGGCGTCACCGCCATTCAGCAGCGCGATCAGGCGCCCGATGGCCTCCGGCGCGTCGTACGAGCCCAGCGTGCGCACCGCGTTCACGCTGACGGCGTGCTCGCGGTCCGACGTCGCCGCGAGCACGATCCGCAGCGCCGCGGGGCGGCCGACACCCGACGAGTCCGCCATCGCCGCCGTCAGCCCGCGCAGGGCAAAGGAGCGCACGAGCGGCTCGGGATCCGTCGCCACGTGCGCGAGGGCGGCGCTCCCCTGCGGGCTGGCGCGGCGCGAAAGGGCGTACGCGGCGCGCCAGCGGATCTCCGGATCGGTGGAAGAAAGCCAGCGGATGGCGACGTTCGCGTTCACCGGCCGCGGGAAGCGCCACCAGGCCAGCAGCGCCTCGCCCACGGCGCGCCGCACGCCGGGTCCGCCGGCCGGCGCGTGGGCGAGGAAGTCCTCCACCGCCTGCTTCCCGCGCTGCGTCGGCATCTTCGCCAGCGCCAGCGCCGCCTCGCCGATCACCGTCGGCCGGCGTGCCACGTCCCCGGGCTTCAGCACGGAAACAAGCGCCTCCACGGCGGTCGTATCGCGCAGCAGCCCCAGCGCGAACGCGGCCGAGGCAGCGACGGAGGTGTCGGCATTCGCCAGTCGCAGGACGACCATCCGAGTCGCGCGCCTGTCGCCGATGCGGCCCGCGGCCAGGACGGCGCGGCGGCGGACCGTGGCGTTCGCGGCGGCGGCGTTTGCGTTGATGGCGACGGAATCGTACTCGCGGCGGTCCTCCAGCCGGAGCAGCTCGGCCGCGCGCGTCAGGTCCGCGCCGGAGAGCTGGGTCCGCTGCGCGGCGGCGGGGTGCGCCGCCAGGCCGGGACAGGCGATTGAAATCGCGGCAACAACGGCCCGAAGTCCCTTCGGGACTGCGGCCCAGGCGTTTGCGCGGATGGACCGGATTCCGGTGGGGAGCATCCTCATCTTCACTCCGTTCCGCGGAAGGCGGCGATCAGCCCGGGCGGCAGGCGCACGGGCGTGCCGCCTCGGTCGATGGCGATCAGGTCGGTGCGCGCGCTCACCAGGCGCTTCGTCTCGTCGCCGTCGACGCGCAGGATCTCGTAGTCGAAGCTCACCCCGCGCGAGCGCACGGCGGCCAGCGTGGTCACCACGCGCACCAGGTCGTCGTACTTCGCCGAGGCGTGGTAGCGGAGGTTGACCTCCGTCACGGCAAGGAGGACGCCCTGCCGCTCCAGGTCGGCGTACGAGCGCCACAGCCGGCGGATCAGCTCCGTGCGCCCGATCTCGCACCACGGCAGGTAGTTGGCGTGATGGATGATGCCCATCTGGTCGGTTTCGGAGTAGCGGGCGCGGAACTCGACCGTGCACGACGGGGCGGCGGGCGTCATCGACCGGAAAGCCGTTGGGGGATGGAGACCGGGATCGGGCGGGGGATTCTACCCGCGCGGGCGCCGGCATGTCAAACGAAAGCGGGGCCGCGGCTTGTGCGCGCCGGCGGACGGCGATTCACCGGGAAGCGGCGCACCACCGTGGGCCGCGCGGAACGATCCTCTTGTTACGAATCGTGTGGATGCCTATGCTTTGCCCGCCCCCGCAGGATCGACGCTCACCACTCGCCCATCCCGAAAGGTCTCCAGCGATGAACAAATCCGAGCTCGTCCAGGCGCTGGCCGCGCGCAGCGGCCTCAACAAGGGCCAGGCCGCGCGCGTCGTCGACGCGCTGTTCGACGTGGAGGAAGGCCTCATCTCGCAGGCGCTCCGCGACGGCAACAAGGTCCAGATCACCGGCTTCGGCAGCTTCGAGACCAAGCACCGCGCGGCTCGGACGGGAAGGAACCCGCGCACGGGGAAGGAGATCAGCATCGCCGCGTCCACCTCGCCGGCGTTCCGCGGAGGCAAGGGGCTGAAGGACGCGCTCTCGACCACCAGCTGAGCGCGGCCGCCTCCCATCCAGTACAGGGGCGGGGATGCTTGTCGCGTCCGGAGGCGCGGCCTAGCTTCCCCGCCCCATGAGCGAAAAGCCCGTCTACGTCGTTTCCGACACCCACCTGGGCGCCGTTCCCGCCGAGACCGAGCGCGCCTTCCGCGGCTTCCTGGACCACGTCGCGTCCGAGGCGCAGTCGCTCCTCATCAACGGCGACCTGTTCGACTTCTGGTTCGAGTACCGCACCGTCATCCTGCGCGAGCACTACCGCACCGTGGCCAAGCTGGCCGACGTGGTCGACGCGGGGGTGAAGGTGTGGTTCGTGGGCGGCAACCACGACGCGTGGGCGGGAAGCTTCCTGCGCGACGAGGTGGGCGTGGAGCTGCTGGAGGGGCCGGCGGAGCTGCTGCTGGCGGGACGCCGCACGCTGGTGGCGCACGGCGACGGCGTGGGGAAGGGAGACTTCAAGTACCGCGCGCTGAAGGCCGTCATCCGCCACCCCATCTCCGTGGGGGCCTTCCGCATCCTGCACCCCGACCTGGGGCGGCGGATCGCCGGCGCGGCCTCGAGCACCGAGCACAAGGCCGGCAACGGCGACGCGGCGGCGCGCGGGCGGGCGGCGTTCATCCGCCGCTGGGCCGAGGAGCGGCTCCGCGCGGACCCGGGGCTCCAGCTCGTCCTGGCCGGCCACGCCCACGTCGCCACGGTGGAAGAGGTCGAGCCCGGCCGATTCTATGTCAACTCCGGAGACTGGCTGCACGACTTCAATTACGTCGTCCTCCCCCCGGGCGGGGGTCCGCCCGAGCTGCGCGCCTGGCCGAAGCCCGCGCCGCGGCTACTTCCAGAAGGCGGATAGCACCCCGCTCAGCAGCACCCCCACCAGCGCCGACCCCACCGCGCTGGCCACCCACAGGTAGAACCCCGTCCCCAGCCGGCGCGTGCTGTAGCCCACCAGGTGCTGCGCCGCCTCGAGCGCCCGCAGCCGCGGATAGCGGTAGCGGATCGTTCCGTCGGCGTCCTCGTCCGCCGCGGGAATGGCGCGGATCAGCCGCGCGCCCTCCGGCAGCACGATGGCCACCGACAGCATCTCGCACGCGACGTTGAAGATCTGCCAGTCGGTGAACGCCACCGTCCGCTCCAGCGCCCGCGAGCTGGAGATGGCGCGCACCGCCGTCTCGTACGAGTAGCCGAACGCGTACCTCCCGCCGCGCGGCACCGGGTTCCGCAGCCGCACCTCCAGCACGCTCGTGCCGTTGTCCGCCGCGTCCAGCCGGAACTCCAGCCCGCCCTGCGCGTCCGACGCCCGCGCCTCGGCGATCTCGCCGTGCTGCGCCTGGATGTTGTAGTACCACATCGACGCCGCCACGGGCCCCGTCGTCTCCAGCTCGCAGGCGAACTCGAAGCGCGCGCGCTGGGGATCGGGAAGGAGCGTCACCCGCACGTCGGCGTGGTGGAGGCGAAAGCCCGCGTCGAGGTTCGCCTGCCGGAACTCGACGGGCGAGGACGCCTGGAGCGGCCCGAACAGGGGCACCTGCCTGGGATCGTTCATCGTCGGGGAGCCGGGGTCGAGGGTGAATGCTCGATCAGGGGAAAAACGAAGGGCCGGTATTACCGGCCCCCGCCGCCAGCCCCGCCGGGCTGGCAGATGACGATCCCCTTGACACCCATGGCTCCCTCCCTGGAGTTGGTGTTGGACGTAGTATACATGATCGCGGGCCTTTCGTAAAGGGGTTGAATCCGAGTTTCGAATCCGCTGGGTCGAGACGGGGTCAGCCCCAGCCCAGCGCCTCCATCAGCCACTCGCGCCAGGACCGCGGCTGCGCACGATAGACGACGGTGACGGTCACAGTTTCCAGCGGGCGCAGCGCGCGCACCCGCCACGCGACGCCGCCCGCCGCGGCGCCCGCGGACGCGGGGATGGCGGCCAGGTACTCCGCCCCGGGCGGCAGCTCCACGCACAGGTGCAGCACGGCGCAGGGGATGTTGAAGATGAACCAGTCGGCGAAGGTGACGGTGCGGCTCGCGCCCTCCGGCGCCACCACGGTGCGGATGGCGGCCTCGTAGCCGAAGGAGAAGGTGCAGCGCTCGCCTGTGTGGACGGGGTGGCGCAGGCGCACCTCGAGGCGGGTACCCGGCGCCTCGCCGGGAAGGAAGCGCGCGGAGAGCTTGCCCTCCGCATCCCAGGCGCGGAGGTCGTCCAGCTCCGACGTGTCCGCTGGAAGGTGGTAGCACCAGTAGCGCGCGGGGACGCACCCCAGCGTCTCCAGCTGGCACTCGTACTCGTAGCGCGCCCGCCGGTCGCCCAGCAGGGTGATGGTGACGGTGGCGGAGACCAGGCGGTAGCCGTCGATCCCCGGCCGCGCCTCGCGGAAGCGGTGCGGCGTGGTGACGGGGTCGGCGGCGGACACGGGATGGATCGTCGCGTGCATGGTGGACCTCCGGTGCGGGTGATGGCCGTCGCATCGAACGTTAAGGCACGTAACGGGCTACGCTGCGCGACCGCGGCGGGCCGCCAGCTCGTCGATCTCCTTGATTCGTCAGCGGTTCAGCGCCCCGCGCCTCCGGCGCCGCCCGGCTGGAAGATGTAGATCCGGATTCGCATCAACGTGGCAATCGTGGACATAGATTGACGAAGTGGACGGGCGAGCGCACGAGGATAGCGCCCGCCGCCCTCGCGGTCAAGAGTCTTGTCTGGAGAGGTGGATCAGGCGGGGACCGGCGGGGCGGGATGCAGCGGCTCGTGGATGATGTCGACGTGCTCCACGGGGAGCGGCTCGCCCCAGATGCGGGCTGCCACGGCGGCCACCTCGCCCGCGTCGCCGGTGGTGAGGAGGCGCAGCGAGCCGGGGCCTTCCGCCGCCAGCGCGCCCGCCTCGCGCAGGACGCTGGCGGTGCGCCGGGCGATGGCGGGGCCGCTGTCGAGGATCTGCACCCCCGGTCCCAGCGCCGCGGCGATCTGCTCGCGCACGAAGGGATAGTGGGTGCAGCCGAGCACCACGACGTCGACGCCGGCCTCGGTGAGCGGCGCGGTGTACTCCGCCATTCGCGCGCGGATGACGTCGTCGTCCAGGTGCCCGTCCTCGATCAGGTCGGCGAGGCCGGGGCAGGGCTGGGAGAGGACCTGGGAACCGTTCGCGTAGTTGTCGATCAGCCGCGCGTACCGGGCCGAGCGCAGCGTGCCGACGGTGGCCATCACCCCCACGCGGCCGCTCTTCGACTGGGCGACGGCGGGCTTCACCGCGGGCTCCAGGCCGATGACGGGGATCGCCAGGCGCTCGCGGAGGAGCTCCAGCGCGGCGCCCGAGGCGGTGTTGCAGGCCACGACCAGGACCTTCGCCCCGCGTTCCTGCAGCCAGCGGCCGGCGGCCAGGGTGCGCGCGCGGACCTCGTCGTCGCCGCGGTCGCCGTAGGGGACGTAGGCGCTGTCGGCCAGGTAGAGCAGCTCCTCGTGCGGGAGCGCGCGCCGGATCTCGCGGGCCACGCTGAGGCCCCCGATGCCGCTGTCGAAGATGCCGATGGGCGCCGCCATCAGTTGCCCACCGGAACGCTGACCTGCAGCTGCGCGCCGCCGGTGGGCGCGGGCGCCACCCCCACGTGCCGGTCGAAGTCGCGCAGGTAGGCCGAGACGAAGGCGTCGGCGCCGGAGAAGAAGAACCAGAACACCGAGAGGGTGATCCAGTCCTCGCGCTCGTTGCGGCGGGCGCGCACCAGCGGCAGGGTGCGCTCCGGATCGAGGATACCCGCCTCGTGCTGCGTGGCCTCGAGCTCCCTGGCCTCCTGCAGCTTCTGGTTGGACTTGTAGACCATCCACAGGCTGCCGGACTCGAGCGCGAAGTACACCGCCCCACGCCCCGGCGCGCCGATGGACGACTGGCCCCACCCCGGCAGGATCAGCGAGCGGAAGAATGCGTCGCGCGGCGAGATGCGGTAGCGCCGCTGCAGGCTGTCGGGCACATTCACGCGGGGCCGCGTGGTGTCGGGCACCATCGGCTGGCGCTGGCGCTCGCCCAGGCGCAGCGAGTCGGTGACCTGCGCGCGCGCCGGCGCGGCCGCAGCCAGCAACAGCGGCACGGTGAGCAGGGCCAGGCGGCGCCACGAAAGCGGGATCATCTCGGCTGCGGGTCTTCTGGGTTCAGGCGACGGCCGTTGCAAGCACCGGTCCGGCGGCCAAAGCTAAGCTGCGGACGGGCATGGGCGCAAAGGCGCGGGGGTTAGGGCGCGGTGAGGGCGCTCGCTTCGGAGGGACCGCGCAGGGCGGATGAACCCACGGCTGCAACGGCACGAAGCCTC
>DASUYB010000080.1 GCA_036377595.1 Longimicrobium sp.
GAGGCCGTAGTCCGCGAAGGCGGACTTCGTGTGGTCGTTGCCGCGGTTTCAACCGCCCGGCTCGATGCCGGCGTTCGCTCCCCGATCCCGATCTCCCGATCTGGCAATCTTTCGATCCGGCCATCTACCGTGACCAGGCGATTCGCACAGGCGATCCTCGTATCTGCCATCACCCTCGTCTCATCCCCCTTGGCTGCGCAGGACTCGGCGCGGGCGGAGGTGCCGCGCGTCAGCGTAACCGGGCAGATCCGGCTGCGGAGCGAGTGGGACGACCGGCACGTGCTGGCCGACGAGCAGGTGACGGTGCACCTGCTCCGCACGCGGCTGCGCGCCACGGCCCGGCCGCTGGCGTGGATCACGGTGCTGGGCGAGCTGCAGGACGCGCGCTTCCTGGGCGAGGGCGACCCGGCGCAGGGGCGCGGCACCACCGATGCCGACGCGCCGCAGCTGGACATGCACCAGGCCTACGCGCAGGTCGACACGCCCTTCCACCTGCCGCTGCGGCTGCGCTTCGGGCGGCAGGAGATGCTGATCGCCAACGAGCGCCTGGTGGGGGTGGCGGCGTGGACCAACGTCGGGCGCACCTTCGACGGCGCGCGGGCCACGCTCCTGGCCGCGAGGACGCTGACCGTCGACGCGTGGGCGCACCGCCTGTCGGCGCCGAGCGTGGGCGCCACGGAATCACAGAACTTCTACGGCGCGTGGGCCACGTGGACGCCGGTGCCCGCCGTGGCCGCAGACCTGTTCGCGCTGCGCGACGACAACACCGGGCGCATCCGCGCCGGCGTGGACCTGGGGGAGCGCATCCTCGGCCGCTACACCTTCGGCGGCAACCTGCGGGGAGCGCTGGGCCGGCTGGCGGTGGAGCTGGAGGGCGCGGGGCAGACGGGGCGCGGCGCGTCGAGCGATTCGACGCCGCGGCGGGAGATCCGCGCGTTCATGGGGAGCGTGACCGCGAGCGCCGCGCTGCTGCCGCGGACGCAGACGCGGCTGGGCGGCGTGCTCACCGTCCTCAGCGGCGACGACTCGCCCACGGACGGCCGCGACGAGCGCTTCAGCACGCTCTTCGGCAGCAACCACAAGTACTACGGGACGGCGGACATCGTCCCCGAGGTGATCGGCCCGCAGGGGCTGGTGGACGCCGGCGTCACGCTGTCGCACGCGCCGATTCCGGCGGTGCGGCTGCTGCTGGAGGGCCATCGCTTCCTCCCGCAGCGGGGCGATGGCGCGTGGGGCACCGAGGCCGACCTGACGGCCGCCTGGCGCGCCGCGCCGCCCTTCGAGGTCAGCGGCGGCGCCTCGCTGTTCGCGCCGGGATCGCGGCTCGAGGCGCGGCTGGGCAGCTCGACCCGCTACTGGGCGTACCTCCAGGGCCAGTGGGATTTCTGAGGTCGGCTCGCGGGTGGGAGTCTCAGGCCGATCCATCGTGCGCACGCTCGCGCGGCCGCGGACAGCCCTCACCCCGCGCCTTAGAGCGCTCGCCCTCTCCCGATAACGGGAGAGGGTGGGGCTTCCGTCCTCGCGCGGCCTTCGGCCCGGCCAGGATCGCCGGTGCGCCGCGAGGCCCGTGGCTCCGCACTGTCGGTCTCCCAGGCTTTGTTCTCCCCTCCCCTGCGAAGCGGGGGAGGGGCTGGGGGAGGGG
>DASUYB010000081.1 GCA_036377595.1 Longimicrobium sp.
AATCGGATCGGATATCGGATGTCATTCCGAGTGGCGCCGCCGCTCCGGATCTTCAACCGCGCGGATGCCGGGCGGCGCCCGAGGAATCTGTAGCCTGCGTCCGAGCGACAGGCGACCTGTGGCTCGGAAGCCGGCCACAGATTCCTCGGGCGCCGCCTGGAATCAGTGCGGTTTGAAGGATCGGAGCAGCGGCGCCGCTCGGAATGACATCTGATCGGAATGCACAATCAATTGCGGTAGCCGGTATGACACGAGACACGAAGCAGCCGCGGGGGCGAAATGCTCCCGCGGCTGCTGGCGGTTCGTACGTTCCTCGAGCCTCATCGCACCTCGATGGGCGCCGTCCAGCGGAACGGGCCCCAAGCCATCGCCAGCGTGCCGCGCCGGCCATCGATCGCGTCGATCGAGATGGTGAACTGCTCGACCGGCGGCGCCGACGTCCCGGTGGCCATCGGCGCGCGGCCGAGGTCGTGCGCGGGATTGTATCTCGTCCCCCACTGGCCGGTCTGGCGATTCACGATCAGCTCGGCGCCGCGCGCGTGGGGGATCGTCCACAGCGTGTACGTCCCCGCGGGGAGCGACAAGCCGGCGAGCGTGATCGGCGCGGACGTGGTGAACTGCGTCGCGGCGTTGGCGCCGGTGCGCCACACGCGGTCGTAGGGGATGACGTTGCCCAGCAGCACGCGCCCGCGCGCCAGCGGCCGGCCGTAGTCGACGGTGAACGCGGCGGCGCCGATGCGGGCGCGCACCGTGTCGCGCACGCTCAGCTGCCGGAACCCGCCGCCCCTCGCCTCCCGCGCCTCGAACCGCTCGGCCACGGCCCGCACGTCGGGCGGCGAGTCCAGGCGGCGCACGTCCACGAGATACGTCGTGCGGGCGCCGGAGTAGCGCAGCATCCGGTACGCGGTGTCGAACGCCGCCTCGCCGGTGCCGGACAGCCAGTCGTGCGTGATCTCCGCGCGGCCGCCGGGCAGGAGCCGCACGACGCCGTGCTGCAGCGGGAAATCGTCGAACTCCCGGTCGATGTGGAACTGCCGCATCCGCACGGTGTCGCCGGGCGCGCGGTGCGCCGCCGCGGCGCGCCGGAGCGCGGCGGCGAAATACAGCTCGTACAGGCTGTACATCTGCGGCACGGTCGCCATGGCCATGCCGCCGCGCGTGGCGAAGGCGCGCGTGACCGTGCCCGTGCTGTCGCGCTTGGAGATGCGCACTGAGTCCGCCGTCACCTCGGCCACCACCCGGCGCTCGCGCTGCGCGGCCGGGTCGCTCGGCGTGTGGATGTCCATCTCCAGGCGCCGGATCTCGCCGCCGGGGCCGAGCTCGATGCGGGTGTGACGCCGGCGCACGCGCGGGAACCGGTCCACCGCGTCGCTGGTGACGGTGTTCCCGCGGCGCGTCACGCTCTCCACCGAGACCGTGTCGCGGCCGAGGCGCGCGACGAACCCGTACTCCTCGGCCGGCGCGGCGCGGCCGCACGCGATGGGCAAGACCGCGACGAGGGCAATGGCGAAGCGTCTCATGGGGCAAGGGATGGCGGGAGATCGGGAACCGACGCGGGAAGGCCCGGGCAATCTTACGCGCCACATCGCAGCGCGTCACCAGGATTGTGGCGAGACACGCCCGGGCGTGACCAGGCGCGCGAACCACGGGACGAACGATCTACCCGCGCACGCAATGCTTGCCGGAACGGCGGGCGCGGATTTCTTTGGAAGATCAGGTCGGGCCTCATCTATCGACAGCATGAATGATCCTCATCCCGATCCTCGAAAGCGGCGACCCCCACCTCTTCTGATCGTTCCCCCCCCATTCGGAGGTGCACCATGCGTCCGTACCATCTCCCCCTGCTCCTCTGCGCCGCCTGCACGCCGGCGATGCGGGCGCCCGCCACTCCCGCGCCGGCCGACACCGGAAGGATCGCGGTGGACGGCGGCACGCTGTACTACGAGAGCCAGGGGAGCGGCCCGGCCGTGGTGCTGCTTCACGGCGGGCGGATGGACCTCAGATCGTGGGACGCGCAGGCCGGTGCGCTCGCGCCGGGCTTCCGCGTGATCCGCTACGACGCGGGGGGACACGGCCGCTCCACCGCGCCTCTGGACCCTCCCTCGCAGACGGAGCACGTCACCCGGGTGCTGGACCACCTGGGCGTGCAGAGGGCGCACGTGGTGGGGCTGTCGATGGGCGGGGGCGCGGCGCTCGACTTCGCGTTCCGGCATCCCGAACGCGTGGAGAGCCTGGTGCTCGTCTCCACCAGCGGTCCTCCTCCCGGCATCCCGGTCGACTCGAACGCCGTGCTGACCCATCCCGCCGGCCGGCGGCGGCTTGGTGCGCTGCCGATGCCTCGCCTGCTGGTGGTGGGAGAACGGGACTCGCCGGGTGTGCTCGCCGCCGCCCAGGCGGTGCGGAACGAGGCTCCCGGCGTGGAGGTGGCGAGCATCCCCGGAGCGCACCTGCCCAACCAGGATGCTCCCGAGGCGTTCAACCAGCTGCTGCTGCGCTTCCTGAGGCGTTGACCGGGTACGTCGACCCGTGCCGCGACGCATCGTTATATTGGACGTGGCGACACACTCCTGATCGGACTCACGAATGCGCTCTCGATCCCTTCGCCGGCACCACGAGCTTCGCGTCAAGCGCCGGGTAGCCGATTACTACGGCGGCTACGCGCGCGACGATGCCCGGCACCGCGGCAAGATCGCGCACACGCGCCGGCTGTGCTCCTGCCCCATGTGCGGCAACCCGCGCCGCCACTTCGGCGAGACGACGCTGCAGGAGCGGCGCGCCGACCTCGGCCGCCGCGAGGCCGAGCTCTGACGCCGCGTCCGTAGCTCAGACTGAGTCCACGTGAAAGTATGGGTGCGTCCGACTGGATCGCGTGCCGACGCGGTTATAGATCCTTCGGCCTGCAAGCTCTTACACAGATGTTGATTACAGTCTGGCCGGCCTCAGGATGACGTCGGTGCAGGATCGCGTGGGTGCATCAACCGAATTCCCGGATTCGTATCATGTAGAGAAGGCGGGGTCGGCTCCGACTAGGGGATGCAAGGCTGCGACAGCATCCCGAAAACCCAGTCAGGAGACGACCCATGGCCACCACGCAGCGCATCAGCCCCTGCCTCTGGTTCGCGGACCAGGCCGAGGAAGCCGCCCGCTTCTACACCGGCATCTTCCCCAACTCGCGCATCACGGCCGTCACGCGGTACGGCTCCGGCAGCCCCGAGAAGCTCGGCCGGCCGGAGGGATCGGTGATGACCGTGGCGTTCGAGCTCGACGGGCACGCGTTCACGGCGCTGAACGGCGGGCCGGTGTTCACCTTCAACGAGGCCATCTCGCTGCAGGTGCACTGCGCCACGCAGGAGGAGATCGACCACTACTGGGAGAAGCTGTCCGAGGGCGGCGATCCCGATGCCCGGCAGTGCGGCTGGCTGAAGGACCGGTACGGCGTCTCGTGGCAGGTCGTCCCCAACTTCCTGGACGAGATCTTCGAAGACGCGGGCTCGCCCGGAACCGAGCGCGCGATGAACGCCCTGCTGGGGATGAAGAAGCTCGACATCGCCGAGCTGCGCGCCGCCTACGCCGGCGCGTGATCCACGGCGGACAAAGGGCTCCGGCGCGAACCCAATCGCGTCGGAGCCCTGCGTCGCTCGACGGCCGGGTT
Organism: Longimicrobium sp.; assembly: GCA_036377595.1. Classification (NCBI taxonomy): domain Bacteria; kingdom Pseudomonadati; phylum Gemmatimonadota; class Longimicrobiia; order Longimicrobiales; family Longimicrobiaceae; genus Longimicrobium; species Longimicrobium sp. Next base: position 3,653 of record DASUYB010000081.1, read on the forward strand.
GCTTCCATCAGCCCTTGCGCCGCTTGCCCGTCCCGCCTGAGCTTTGGAAGTGCGCTCTTGCACCGTCTACCAACTGGATACGAAGCGTGAGGAGACGCCGATGAAGAAGTTGCTCCAGCGGATCCGCGGCGCGATCGGAATCGGCCTGACGTGGGCGGCGGGATGGGCGCCGATCGGCGCCGTCACCGGCTGGATCACCGCCTCGCTGCTCCACTTCCCGATGGGCACCGTCATCACCAACTACGCGGTGACGTTCGGCGTGCTGGGCTTCGTCGGCGGGACGATCTTCTCCACCGTCCTCAGCCTTGCCGAGGGCCGCCGCAGCTTCGACCAGCTTTCGTTGCCGCGATTCGCCGCGTGGGGGGCGGTGGGAGGCCTCGTGCTCGGCGGGCTTTCCGCTGCCGTAGGTCTCCTTGGTGCCGGGCTGACGATCCAAGGCGCGGTGATGGCGGGGGCCGCGGCGCTGCTGGGCGCGGGCTCCGCCGCCGGCATGCTCGTCATCGCCAGGGCGGCGCAGGGGCAGGCGCTGCCGCGCGGAGATGTCGCGCGCGGACGGCTGACCGGCGACGCGCGCGGGCTCCTCGGCAACGCGGAGTGAGCGCCGCGCATCCCTCCGATGACGTGACCGGAGGGCTTTCCGTGCTCGCCACCGGTCTATCGCGCAAGAAGAAGTTCACCCGAGCGCACTGCGACAATTGCAACAACGAGTGGGATTTCTAACCCGTTGCGGGCGTGCTCGTCCGGCGTGGCGACGCCTTCGACGGCGAACAGAATGCTGGAGTTCGCGATGACTGCCCACCAGTTCTCCGAAGCCGAGCTGGAGGCGCTCCACCGGGCGAAGATCCTCGGGGTACGCTCGGGCGAGGAGCACCGGTACACCGGCGTGTGGGTCGTGGTGGTCGAGCGGCGGGTCTTCGTGCGATCCTGGAACGACAAGCCCACCGGCTGGTACCGCGCCTTTCGGAAACAACCTCTCGGTACGATCTCCGTCGCCGGGCAGGACCTCTCCGTCCGCGCCGTCGCCGTGCGAAGCGAGCGGATGCGCCACGCGGTTACGGAGGCATACGCGTCGAAGTACAATACCAGGGCGTCGGAAAAGTGGGTTCGTGGGTTCGCCGAGGCGCATCGCGAGGCGACCACGCTCGAACTGGTACCTGCGTAGCGTGCAGCCGCGGTCGAGCAACGCCTCACACGGAACGGCGACAGAGGCATTCCAATGACCGACACACTCGCCCCTGCGGCCAGCGCGGTCGCCATCCGCTCCGCCGTGCCGACGTTTCTCGTCGCCGACGTCGCGGCGACGGCGCGGTGGTACGTGGACGAGCTCGGGTTCGCGATCGGCGGGACGGTGCCGAAGCAGGAGCCGTTCGTCTACGCCAGCATCCACCGCGACGCCGCGGAGATCATGCTGCTGTCGCTGGAGGGCTACCGGAAGCCCGACCTCGACGATCTCAGGCCGGCGGGGCTGTGGGACGCATACCTGCGGATGGACGGCGTGCGCGCGCTGTACGAAGCGCTGGAATCCAGGCCCTTCATCAAGATGCCGCTGACGCAGCAGCCGTACGGCGATTGGGAGTTCGAGGTGCGCGACCCGAGCGGCTACGTGCTGGTGTTCGGCGGCAGCGAGTAGCCGAATCCCCCCTTTTCGACCGTTGGACAAGCCTCGCACGCCGCACGACCGGATGGATCCGATGTCATTCCGAGCGGCGCCGCTGCTCCGAATCTTCAATTCGTGCAGATGCCAGGCGGCGCCCGAGGAATCCGTGGCATGCGTCCGAGCGACAGGCGGCCTGTGGCTCGGGAGCCAGCCACGGATTCCTCAGGCGCCACGGCTTTGGCATGGAGGAGAGGGCGGCGCAGCGCCTTCGGAATGACATTCCTTCCCCCAATGCACAGTTAATCCGGAGATTGGGTATCAGTCGGGTCCGGCGGCCAGCGGCCGGCAGATGCGCGTCACGCCCTCCGCCTGCTGGGGTGGGTCCCAGCGGCCCATCACCACGGTGAGCGGAACCTCGGTGCCGTTGCGGTCCACCGTGAACACGACCGTATCCCCGGCCAGGGCGGGCGGCGGCGGGTTGGCCACGAGATCGCGGCCGTTCTGCAGGATGACCTTGTCGCCCCGCCTGAACCCTGCCTTCTCGGCCGGCGAGCCCGGCTGGACCTCTTCGATCTCGGCATAGCTGGAGAACACCACCGGCGGTGCGTTCTCGCGCCCCAGCGACACCGACGAGGTCGAAGAGTTCGTTCCGCGGCACCCGGGCGGGCGCGAGGCGGCCGGCGCGGACGGGGCCGTCTGCGCGGAAAGCGCCGCGGGGAGCACGAGCAGCGCGAAGGCCGCCGCGAGGGTGGACACGGGGGGTGAGATTCGCATACGCTGTCTCGCGGATGGAGGTTGGCGAGGGCCGCGGGGGTCGAAGGAGATGCCGGCGGGTTGCGCCGACGTGTCGTTGGATGCGCTGGACGCCGGATTGGTTGGACGTGTTCCCGCCATGATAACGAACACTCCTGCGAACGCGAAATCCCGTGTCCTGGTTTCACGATCTCTATCCGGACCCGCACGCGGAGGGCGGACTCCGCGCCGCGGTCCAGGAACCGGATGTCCGCCGTCGTCCCCGCCCCGCCCTTTCACGATCCCCACTTTCGCGGACGGGTACAGCACGGGACCGGGGCCCGTGGCCGGAATAGACCGTCCGCCGCGAGGAGTATGGTTGCCCACGCGCGGATCGCGTAGCTTGGGATTCACACGTCCGTTTCCTCCGTCGACCTCCGGCTGATCCGATGAATCGTTTCCGGCAGTGCATCCCCATCGTCCTGCTCCTGGCGGGTAGCGCGTGCGTCCCAGGGGGAGGCGGGGGATCGCCCCGGCCGGATCCCGATTCGCCCCGCTGGCGAGCGGTGGCCGGATGCTACCGGATGGGCGACGGGCAGTTCGCGCTGGACACGGTGCCCGACCTGAAGCTCAACGCCGACCGGCCCGGCGTGCGGGTCGCGCGGTTCGGCCCCACGCCGGCCATCGTGGGCGGATACTGGTTCGTGACCGCGCGCGGCGAGGTCTGGCTGGTGCGCCACGACGGGCTCTGGGGCCGCTCCTACGAGTTCCGCGCGCGGGGAGACAGCCTGGTCGGCCGCGGCTGGCTCCGCACCGACGTCCCCGGCCGCGAGAGCCCGCCGGAGCCGGCGACGGCGGTGCGCACCGCATCGTGCCGGGTGCCGCCGGCCGCCGCCGCGGCGGGATGAGATCGTCGCGTGAAGAAGACCATCCTCCTGTACGGCCTGCTGGGCGGCGTGCTGATCGCCGGGCTGAAGCTCATCGAGTACCGCTTCCTGGTGATCGAGCACTCGCTGGAGATCTACGGCGGCATCGTGGCGGCGCTGTTCGCGGGGCTCGGGATCTGGCTGGGGCTGAAGCTCACGAAGACGCGCGAGACCGTCGTCGTGCGCGAGGTGCCGGTGCAGGTGCCCGTCCGCGCGTCCGAGCCGTTCGTGGCCGACGAGGCGCGCGTGCGGCAGCTCGGCATCACCCCGCGCGAGCTGGAGATCCTGCAGGCCATCGCCGCGGGGCTCAGCACGCGCGAGATCGCCGCCAGGCTGTTCGTCAGCGAGAACACGGTGAAGACGCACTCCAGCCGACTCTTCGACAAGCTCAACGCCCGGCGCCGCACCCAGGCCGTGCAGATCGCCAAGGAGCAGGGCCTCATCCCCTGATACGAGATCCGCGAATCTGGTCGATGCACCCAGACCCCGCGCCGACGTCATCCTGAGGCCGGCCAGGCCGTAACCAGCGTCTGCGCAAGCGTTTGCAGGCCGAAGGATCTATAACCGCGGCAGCACGCGATCGGGCCGGACGCACCCATACTTCCCCCCGAGTCGGTATGACATGCCCGACTACGAGATCAGGGTCGAAGACGACGACGCCGAGGTCCCCGAGCGCGTCCGCCGCGGGATCAGGGAGGCCGACCCGGTGGACGTCGGCCCGCGCGACTGGAAGGCGCTCTGCCTCTCGCTGCGCGGAAATGACGGCACCATCGTGGGCGGCGTCTACGGCGCGACCGCGTGGGGGTGGCTGATGATCGATGGGCTGTGGGTGGACGACGCGCTGCGCGGGCACGGCCACGGGAGCCGGCTGCTGGCCAACGCCGAGGCGCACGCGATGCGGCGCGGCTGCCGCGGCTCGTGGCTCGGCACCTTCGACTTCCAGGCGCGGGAGTTCTACGAACGCCACGACTACACCGTCTTCGCCGAGCTCGCGGACTTCCCCGCCGGGCACACGCACTTCCATCTGAAGAAGATTTTCCCCGCTACCACTCCCCCGCCCGGCTGACGGAGACCTCGGGTTGTGCCGGATCCCGAATGAAGACCAGGTGCGTCTTGCCGGATCACGCGCGGGGCCGGCCACAGATCCTTCGGCCTGCAAGCTCTTGTGCAGTCGCCAATTACGGTCTGGCCGGCCTCAGGATGACGTCGGCGCGGGAGCGGGTTCGGTGCGCACCTGGATACCGGGAGCGGCGATGCCCTCATCCCCCCAACGGGTGATTTTTGACTGCGGGAGGCCGAATCACCCGTTCGGGTGACGCGGATCCGCGGCCCGCGCGGCTACCATGGCGGCATCAACGGACGGATCACGCCACCCCTCCTGGAGACACGAACGATGAAGAGAACCGTCTGGACCTTCGGGCTGATCGCCGGCGGCATCCTGTCGGCCATGATGCTGCTGACGATCCCGTTCGCCGACCAGATCAACCACAGCGAGGTCATCGGCTACACCACGATGGTCGCGGCCTTCCTGCTGGTGTTCTTCGGCATCCGCTCGTACCGCGACAACGTGGGGGGCGGAACGATCAGCTTCGGGCGGGCGCTGGCGGTAGGCGCGCTGATCGTCGTGGTCGCGTCCGTGTGCTACGTGGCCACCTGGGAGCTGATCTACTACGTGATCGCCCCGGATTTCATGGAGAAGTTCCAGGCGTACATGATCGACCAGGCGCGGGCCAGCGGCGCCACTCCGGCGCAGATGCAGGCGGAGATCGCCAAGGCGCAGCATTTCGTGCAGCTGTACCGGAACCCGCTCTTCAACGTTGCCATCACCTTCATCGAGCCGCTCCCCGTCGGGCTGGTGCTCACGCTCGTCTCCGCGGGGATCCTGAGCCGTAAGCGGCGGCGCGAGGAGCCGGGGCTGACGGCGGCGGTCGCGTAGATCGCTGAAAAGCGTCTCACGCAGAGGGCGCAGAGGTCGCAGAGAACCGAACGAGCCCCTCTGCGACCTCTGCGACCTCTGCGTGAGATTCTTTCTTCATCTTTACGTCCCAATCCGTCCATGGAGCGGATGAACGTGTCACATTCGGACAGGACGTGCGTTGTTCGGATGGTCCAACGGCAGTCACCCTCCACGCTGCACCTCCCGGTATTCCCATGCGCTTGCGAAACCTTCTCCCGCTGCTTCCCATCCTCGTTGCCGCCTGCTCGGGGATCACCGGATCGGCGGGGAGCTGCGTCCATGCCGCGCGGGTGAACGACATCGACTATGCCCAGTACCAGCAATCGAGCCCCGACCGGGTCGGCGCGGAGTTCACGCGGACGCTCCGGCAGCGCGGGTGCGACGACGTGATCGTGAACGGCGAGCGGTCCGAGGGGTGGCGGAACGGCGACTCCAGCTTCCCCGCGGGCACGTCGCTGTACGCCGCGCTGGACGAGCCCACCAGCGAGGTGCTGCTGGTGCACATGCCCTGGGGATGGGTGGAGCTCCGCAAGCTCCCGCACCCGGGATCGCCCGCGGCGGGCGGCTGATCCGCGCTCCCCTATCGCCAGGAACGGATGGAGACTGGAATGCGCAAACGACTCATCGTCGTGCTGCTCCTCCTCGGCGCCTGCACGAGCATTCCGCTGCCGCGGCTGGGCCAGTCGCAAAGCCCGGCGCTGGAGCGCAAGCTGGTGACGGCGAAGCGGGAGCCGAACCAACTGCTGGCCGCGGACGGGTCGAGCTGCCTCACGACCGCGAAGCGCTACTCCCGGACCCAGCGCGGCCAGAGGGTCTGGTGCGTCTGGAGGCGCGGAGCCTGACGCGCGGCATCAACCCGGCAGCAGGCGCCTGAGCGATTCGACGAGCCACGCCTCGCGCTCGTCGTAGCCACGAACGCGCCGGAGACCGCCATGGGTGGCGGTCTCCGGCGCGTTCGCTTCGCTCGTTGCCAATCCCGCTCCGACGGTGGTAGATACCAGAACCGCCCCGGGGCAGTGTCACAGGATCACCTCCCTCCTCCTCTGAAAGGGTTCGGGACCTTTTAGGGGGAAGCGAGCCCGGGATGACCGGGCCCGGTGCCCCTGGCGCATGGCGCGGTCGGACGGGAGAGGAGGAGAAAGATGCGGAACCCGATCGGAGCGGCGGTCTTTCGGCTCGCGCAGGTGCTCACGCTGCCAGTGGCGGCGGTGGGATACGTGCCGTTCGTCACGCGGATGGTGAGGCACAGCCGGCGGACGGGCGCGTCGGCGACGGTGCTGGCGTCGCTCTACACGCGCTACCGGCAGCACGTGCTCGGCACCCGCCGCGACGAGCCGGCCGCGCGGCTGATCCGGGCGATGCCAAACGTCTCCGCGACGGGGCTGTTCCTCACCACGGCCGGATCGGACGCGGCGCACCGGCTCACCGGCTACGTCCCCCGGCTCTACCGCTATCCGTATCCGGGCGCGCCGCCGATGAACCACCAGTCGGCCGCCCGCACCACCTTCTACGACCAGACGGTCGAGCGGTATCTCCCGTCGATCGACCAGCTCGTCATCCTCGGCGCGGGGTTCGACACGCGCGCCTACCGGCTGCCGGCGGAGTCGCGCGTCCGCTGCTTCGAGATCGACGAGCCGGCCACGCAGGCGTTCAAGCGCGAGGTGCTGCGGAGTGCCGGCATCGACGCCTCGCGCGTGACCTTCGTCCCCGCAGATTTCGAGCAGGACGACTGGATGGAGAAGCTGGTGGACGCGGGGTTCGATCCGGCCCGGCGCAGCCTGTTCACCTGGGAGTCGGTGTCGATGTACCTGGAGCGCGCGGCCGTCGAGAGCACGCTGCGCAAGATCGCCGGCACCACGCCGGGCACCGCCGTGGCGTTCGACTACGTCTCGACCGAGCTGATCCGCTCGAAGTCGCTCTTCTGGCGCTACGCGCGCGCCGTCATCAAGGCCACCGGCGAGCCGTGGAAGTTCGGCATCGACAACACGCCGCCGGTGCGCGAGCGCGTCGCCGAGTTCCTCGCCTCGTGCGGGCTGGCGCTCGAGGAGCAGCGTGACTTCGGGCCGGAGACGGAGCGCAAGCGCGCAGCGGCCGGCTTCGCGGTCGCCGTCGTGCCCCCGCGTGAGGCGTGAGCGTGGCAGCGCGGGCGTGGCGAGCGCATCCTCGCGCGCGACCTGCCGGGCTACGACACCTATCGCGCGAAGGTGAGCCATTGCCTGGTGCCGCTCGTCTGGTGACGGCACCATCTCCTGCATCGCCCCAACCCGCATGAAGTGGATGAAGATCCGCATCGCCCCCGCCGCTCTCCTCGCCGCGCTGGCGCTTCCCGCGGCGCTCCCGGCGCAGGCGCGCGATTCGGCCGCCCCGTCGTGCGCCAGCTGCGCGGAGTGGAACGTGCCGCAGCGCCCGTTCCGCGTCTTCGGCAACACCTGGTTCGTGGGCACCCACGGCCTGAGCGCCATCCTGGTGACCTCGCCCCAGGGGCACGTGCTGATCGACGGCGCGCTCCCCGAGTCCGCGCCGCAGATCATGGGCAGCATCCGGGCGCTCGGGTTCCGGGTGGAGGACGTGAAGCTCATCCTCAACTCGCACGCGCACTTCGACCACGCCGGCGGGATCGCGGCGCTGCAGCGCGCGTCGGGCGCCGCGGCGGCCGCCAGCGCGCCGTCGGCGCCGGCGCTCGAGCGCGGCGCGTCGGGGCCGGACGATCCCCAGTACGGCTCCCTTCCCGGGTTCGCGCCCGTGCGCGGCGTGCGCGTGCTGGCGGACGGCGAGACGGTGCGCGTGGGCACGCTGGCGCTCACGGCGCACCTCACACCCGGACACACGCCGGGCGGCACCACCTGGACGTGGCGGTCGTGCGAGGGCGAGCGGTGCCTGGAGATGGTGTACGCCGACAGCCAGACGCCCGTGTCCGCCGACGGCTTCCGCTTCACCGCCAGCCGGACGTATCCCACCGCGCTGCAGGACTTCGAGCGGGGATTCGCGGTGCTGGAGCGGCTCGGCTGCGACGTGCTGCTGACCCCGCACCCCGGCGCCTCGGCCATGTGGGACCGGCTCGCAGCGCGGGAAGCCGGGCAGCCCGACGCATTCGTGGACCGCGAGGCGTGCCGGCGCTACGCCGCCACCGCCCGGCAGCAGCTGGAGCGCCGCGTGGCGTCGGAGGGCGGCCAGCGCTGACGCGGGAATTGGGGGTTGATACACCCACGCCCCCCCCACGCCGACGTCATCCTGAGGCCGGCCAGACTGTAGCCAGCGTCTGCGCAAGAGCTTGCAGGCCGAAGGATCTATAACCGCGTCAGCACGCGATTCCGTCGGACGCACCAATGCTTCACTCGGATCTTGTATCGTTCGGCCGAAGCAACTGATCGTGCATTCCGATCCGATGTAATTCCGAGCGACAGGCGGCCTGTGGCTCGGGGGCGAGCCAAAGATTCCTCAGGCGCCACGGCTCTGGCGTGGAGGATGGGGTGGCGCAGCGCCTTCGGAATGACATCCCCTTCCTTCAAAGCGCGGTTGATCCTGAAATCCGGTGTGAGGCTGCGATGTGGAAGGTGATGGGGTACGATACATTCGCCCGCGAGGAGTACCTGATCGGCGAGTATCCGACGCGCGAGCTCGCGGAAGCCGCCGCCGATGCGGCCGAGCGGCGGCACGCGGCGCACCAGGACGAGCCGCTGCGCGACCAGGTGTGGATCGTCCCGCCCGCGACGGAGGGCGGATCGGAGCACGGATGATCCGGGTCCCGGAGGCGTTCGCGCGCGCCGCAGTGATCCGCGACGGCGAGGCGGGGCGCAGGTGGATCGGCGAGCTCCCCGGCATCGTCGAAGACCTGTGCGGGCGCTGGAACCTGGCCGTGGACGGGGCGCCGATGCACGGCTACCTCGCCCTGGCCGTTCCCGTCATGCGCGGCGGCGAGCGGTGCGTGCTGAAGGTGTCGTGGAGCGACGAATCCACCGTCGACGAGGCGGTGGCGCTGCAAGCCTGGGACGGCCGGGGCGCGGTCCGGCTGCTCGCCTGGGAACCGGCGCGCACCGCGATGCTCCTGGAGCGCCTCGATTCCGCCCGCTCGCTCGCCGGGCTGCCGGTCGAGGAGGCCGTCCCCATCGCGGGGCGGCTGCTCCGGCGCCTGGCGATCGCCGCGCCGGACGGCGTGCGGCCGCTCCGCGCTGTCGGTGGGCGCCTGTCCGAAACCCTCGTTGCGCGGTGGGAGAGGTACGGCCGCCCGCTGCCCCGGCGGACGCTCGACCTCGCGCGCGAGCTGGCGGCCGGGCTCGGCGCGCGCGCCGCGGGGCTGCTCGTGAACTACGACCTGCATTACGACGACGTGCTCGGCGGCGGGCACGAACCCTGGCTCGCCATCGATCCCAAGGTGGTGGCGGGCGACGCGGAGTACGGGCTCGCGCAGCTGCTGTGGTGCCGGCTGGAGGAGATGGAGGCGCGCGGCGGAGTGGAGCGCCACTTCCACGCGCTGGCCGAGGCGGCGGAGCTGGACCGCGGCCTCGCGCGCTCGTGGACGCTCGTGCGCTGCGTGGACTACTGGCTGTGGGGGCTGGGCGCCGGGCTCACCGACGACCCGGCGCGATGCGCCCGCATCATCGACCGGCTGGGCCTCGGCGTACGTGAGACACTGCCGTAGACGTTCTCATCCCGGCGCATGACGAAGCTCCTGCGCCGCATCGGTTCTTTCGATCCCATCCCCACCCCGCACCCCGCCCCGACCATGCCGACGCTCTCCGCCAACGCGGCCGATCTGCGCGCGTCCGATCGCCCATCTCCCCTCCCGCGAATCCTGCGTACCGGGCTGGTTACCGGCGTGGTGGATGGGATTTGGGCGATCGTGCTCGTCACCGTCTTCTACCACTCGACCTTCGCGCGGCTCTGGCAGGGGGTGGCGGCCACGCTGCTGGGGCAGAAGGCGTTCGACGGCGGCGCGCGGACGATCGCGATCGGGCTGCTGATGCACTTCGGCGTGGCGCTGGGATGGTCGGCGGTGTTCGTGCTGCTCGCCGACCGCTGGCGCGGGCTGGACCGGCTCCTCGCATCGCGCTGGGGGACGCTGAAGGTCGCCGCCATCTACGGCCCGTTCATCTGGATGGTGATGTCGCTGATCGTGATCCCCGCCCTCACGCGCCGCCCGCCGCGGATCACGGTGCGGTGGCTGATCCAGCTGCTCGGCCACATCCCCTTCGTCGGCCTGCCGATCGTCGCCACGGCAGGACGGAGCCCGCGGGCGCCCGCGTCGTGACGGACGCCGGCGCCGTCGTCGCGGCGTGATATCCTGAAAAGGCTCACGCGGAGGGAACGGAGGACTGATATCGGCTGCCGCAATTGATCGTGCATTCGGATCGGATGTCATTCCGAGCGGCGCCGCTGCTCCGAACCTTCAATCGCGCTGATACCGGGCGGCGCCCGAGGAATCTGTGGCATGCGTCCG
>DASUYB010000082.1 GCA_036377595.1 Longimicrobium sp.
GCACTCTCGCACTCTCGCACTCTCGCACTCTCGCACTCTCGCACTCTCGCACTCTCGCACTCTCGCACTCTCGCACTCTCGCACTCTCGCACTCTCGCACTCTCGCACTCTCGCACTCCGCTCACGGCGTCCGCGTGCCGCGCCGCGTCCAGATCACGATCACCCCGCACCCCGAGCCTTGCCGCCGGTACTCGGTGGGGAGCTCGGCGGCGGTGCGGTAGATCTCCACCGCCTCCACGTCGGCCGGGTTCACCGCGTCGCCCACCCGCCCGGCGTCGGTGGGGGTGAACACGCCGTCGACGTACAGTTGCACCGCGCAGGCCTGCACCGCGGCCGCGCCCGACTCCAGCGCGGAGGCGCGCGGCCGGTCGCCGCCGGGGCGCATGGCGCCGGTGGTGTCGGCGGTGGGGCGGAACTCGTCGCTGGCGCGGCCGGCGCGCCCGCCGGTGACCACCACCCGCTCGCCGCCGGGATCGTTCACCACCTGCAGCCCCGGAAGCCCGCGGAAGAGGTCGGCGAGACGGGTGGCTCTGCGCCGCTGCACGTCCTCGCGCGCCAGGTAGATCCCCCGCCCTGAGTGCCGCCGCCGCTCGAAGTCCGCCAGCCCGCGGCCGCGCGTTGCGGCCGCGTCCCCGGTCTGGATCGCCACCCCTGCGCGCTCGGCCACCGTCTTCACGTCCGTGAGGTCGGCCTCGGCGGGACGCTGGTCGACGGCGATGTCGCGCCGCAGCGGCACGCCGGCGGCCAGCCGCACCTCGGTGCCGCCCTCGTCCACGCCGCCGCGCCGCATCCCCAGCTGCAGCGGACGCCCCTCGGGAACGCCGCAGAGGACGTAGAAGCCCTGCGCGTCCGGCCGCGTGGCCACGAACTGCGTGTTGCTGCGCGTGCTCCCGCCGCCGACGATGGTCCGCGTCCAGGTGGCGGAGACAAGCGAGGTGTCGCCCGCCACGAAGCCGCGCACGCTGCCGACCAGGATGCCGCGGTGGGGATGCAGGGTGCTGTCCGGGCAGAGCGACGCCGCCAGCGCGCTCCAGCCGGGAACGGCCAGGTCCGCCGTCGCCGGGGCGCCCGCCTTCACCTCGACGATACGCGGCTGCGCGGCGGCGGCCAGGGCGCCGAGCGCGGGGTGGGTGAAGGCGATGGTGTACGTCCCCGCCGCGGGGGCCTCCAGCCGGTAGCGTCCGTCCGCGCCCGCGACGGCCTCGGCCTGCGTGCCGGAGAGGTAGACACGCGCGCCTGCGAGCGGCGCGTTACGCGTGCTGTCCCACACCAGCCCTTCGATCACGGGCGGGGGACCGGTGGAGACGAGGCGGCCGTCGCCGCCGGAGGTGCCCACCACCTCGCCGCCGCTCTCGCGCACGGCCACCAGGCGGGTGCGCTCGGTGCCCGGGCCGGCGGCGGCCATGCTCCCCAGGTTCACCGGGCGAACCTCCTGCACCAGCGGCATGCGGATGGCCCAGCGGCGGACGATCCACGGCCCGCCGGTGAGCCGCGCGTACTCCACGGTGCCGCCCACGCGCGGCGACGCGCTCTCCGGCGGGCCGCCCACGTAGCGGTATTCCACGCGCCGCAGCTCGGCGGTGCGCCGGTCCAGCCAGAGCGTGCCCGCCAGGTCCGGCAGCGTGCGCCCGCGCGCCGGCTCGAACGCCAGCCCCACCAGCGCGGGATCGTCGCCGTCGACCACGCGGAAGCAATGGTCGTTCATGAACGCGTCGCTCAGCATCACCTCGGCGTCGGGGCCCCAGTAGCCCACCGAGTCGCCCTCGAGCGCCTGTACGAAACCCCTGCGGCTGAGCGTCTCGGGGTCGTCGCTGACGAAGGGGTGCTCGGCCACGCGCCCCACGGTCCGGCGCTCGTCGTGGGTGACGGCGCCGGTGCGTGCGTCGAGATCCCGCGTCCAGCGCACCACGTCGTAGTGGTACATCCGCTCGCGCGCCGCGTAGGCGGCGGCGTTCAGCGCCTTGCGCGCCTCTTCCCAGAGCGTGGCCGTCTCCGACGCGCGCTCGGTGCGCCCCGCGCAGCGGCGGCCGGCGGCGGTCACGCGGAGCGCCTGAAGCGCCACCGCGCGGCCCGACGCGTTCAGCCGCTCGGTGCGCGTCTCGCCGTCGCGCAGGTCGAACGTGGGCGAGGTGACGGTGGCGTAGCCGATGCGCTCGGCGCGCAGCGAGTACCGCCCCGCGCCCGGCGCGCGGATGGTGAACGCCCCCGTTGCGTCGGTGAACGCGGCGGCGCGCTGGCGGCCCTGTGCGTCCACGAGGGCGACGAGGACCTGCTCGACGGGGCGGCCGCCCGGCTCGGTGAGCGATCCGGTGACGGTCTGCGCGGCGGCGGGAAGCGCGGCGAGCGCCGCAGCCAGTGCGGCGAGCGGAAGGGCGCGCGAGGAGGTCATGCGGCACATCGAGGGCGTGTGGGAGCGGGGCCCGGCCCGGACACCTGGGGGAGGCACACATGAACGTCCGGGACGGGTTGAATATGACGGAAGTGCGGGGGAGGGGAAGAGTGCTGAGTGCTGACCAGGCGCGGCGCGATGGCCCTGCGGGCACCCGCCGCTCGCATCCCCGGCGCAGGCGCGGCCGCGGGCAGCCCTCACCCCGCGCCTTAGAGCGCTCGCCCTCTCCCGATAACGGGAGAGGGTTGGAGTTTCGTCATCGCTCGACCTACGGCACCGTCAGAAACTCCGGTGCACCGCAAGACCCAGGTGTCAGGATTGTCGCGGACTCAACGCTGAGTTCTCCCCTCCCCTGCGCAGCGGGGGAGGGGCCGGGGGAGGGGGCCAGCCCGCGGCCACGCGAATCCCCGCCGCCTGCGCTGATGTCCTCCCCCCTACCTCTCCCGGTACGGGAGAGGTGGCGAGCCTAGGCGAGCCGGAGAGGGCGCCCAGCCGGAGAGGACGCGCGCGTTATCCCCCTTCACACAGACACTTACGCATCCCCACCCCCCGTCCTCCCCCCGTCACAATCTCCGTCGCGAGCACGTTCTTCGGTCGTGACGGGCAGGGGATGCGGCGGGGGATGGAGCGCTTCGGCGCCGCTGGCGGATTCCGTGGCGGCGTGCACGCCGATAAATTTCCGTGCACGCATCGCCATCCCCCGGACCCGGAGACCGCCGCCCGATGCCGCAGCTTCCGTCGCGCGAGGACGCGCTCGCGCTGATGCACCGCCACGTGCAGAGCGAGAGCCTGCGCCGCCACATGTACGCGGTGGAAGCCGCCTGCCGGGCCTACGCGCGGCGCTGGGGCGAGGACGAGGAGCTCTACGGGCTGGCCGGGCTGCTGCACGACTTCGACTACGAGGAGCACCCCGACCACCATCCGCTCGCCGGCGAGCCCATCCTCCGCGAGCAGGGGTACCCGGACGAGGTGGTGAGCGCGATCCTCTCGCACTACGCCGCGCGGACGGGAGTGGAGCCGGAGACGAAGCTCCAGCGCACCCTCTGCGCCTGCGACGAGATCACCGGCCTGATCACCGCCGCCGCGCTGGTCCGCCCCTCGCGCTCGGTGATGGACCTGGAGGCCAGGTCGGTGCTCAAGAAGATGAAGGACAAGGCCTTCGCTGCCGGCGTGGACCGCGACGACGTCCGCAGGGCGGCCGAGGAGCTGGGCGTGGAGCTGTCCGAGCACGTGCAGTTCGTGATCGACGCCATGCGCACCGTGGCCCCCGCGCTGGGCCTGCAGGGCACGCCGGTCAGCGCGTAACGAGCGCCGCTCGGGATCCCCCCGATCCCGCACTCGGCACTCGGCACTGAGCACTCAGCACTTCAGTTCAGCAGGAGACCCGATCCCATGAGATTCGCGCGGCTGAGGCTGGCCGCACTCGCGGTGGTGGCCACGGCGGTGGCGGCGTGCAGCAGCTCCGACGCCGCCCTGGGCGTCACCGATCCCGACGTCGCCTTTCCCGGCAGCAACTCGTCGGGCGGCGCGGCGAGCTTCGTCCTGCAGAGCGTGAACGCCAAGCCCCTCCCCGCCGAGATGCGGCGCGATGCCACGGGCACGATGTCGATCACCCGTGGCGTGCTGGCGCTGAGCGGCGGCAACTTCGTGCAGACGCTCTCGCTGTTCGAGACCACGTTCAGCGGCCAGACCAGCACGCGCGACGTGGTGACGCAGGGCACCTACAGCGTGAAGAGCGGCGGCCAGATCCACTTCCAGGCCTCCGACGGCGGGTCGTGGGACGCCACCTGGGACGGGGCGAAGATCGAGTATTCCGTCGCGGGGAACAGCGGCCAGATCACCTTCGTCTTCGTGCGAGGTTGACGCCGCCCCCGCGGTGAGGCCGGTCCGGCGCGCTCGCCCGCGCCGGGCCGGTTTTCTTGTCGCATCCCCGACCTCTCGCGCGTTCTCCGTCGCCCGCACGCGCGGGGAACAGGCGGCGGCCGGGCGCGGTACCAGAGCGCCTCCGCGGCATGCCCGCCCGAACGCAATCGCATCTCCCGAGTCTTTCGTGAAGCCTATCCGACCGGCCGCATCCGCGGCGCTGCTGGCCCTGGCCCTGGCCTTCGCCGCGCGCCCCGCGCTGGCGCAGCGCGACATGTACGGCATGGGCGGCGCGTCCACCAGCGACACGCGCCGCCAGTTCACCGCCGAGGCGCGGGAGAAGGTGGGCGCACTGATGGCCGAGTACGAGTCGGCCTGGGGGAGCCGCGACCTGCGCGCCCTGATGCGGCTCTACGGCGAGACGGCCACGCTCTACCCGTCCGGCGGCGGGATGCTGACCGGCCGCGACGCCGTGCGCGACTTCTTCGGCAAGCTGCTCCCCGCGGTGCAGCCGCTGCGCACGAGCATCGTGGAGTTCAAGGCCGGGGGCGACCTGGCCTTCGCCACGCTGCAGGTGCGCTACGCGATGAAGGACGCCGCGGGCGAGCGCACCATCACCGGCACCGACGTGATGGTGCTGCGCAAGGACTGGGCGGGCGACTGGTCCATCGTCACCCACTTCCTGCGCCAGGACGATGCGGCGATGGCGGCAGGTGGACGGTCCGCCGCGGACTCGGCCGGATCGCAGTAGATCGCAGGCCGCCGGAGATGCAGACCGCGCCCGGGAGATCATCGTCTCCCGGGCGCTCGCGTTTGCGCATCTCCCCGCCGACGCCGATGCTTATGAGTGGTCCAGCCTCGCGCAGTTTGCGAGGCTTCCCGTGGTTGTTGCTGCGGCTTCAGCCGCCTGCTTGGTGGCCGGTTCACTGGCCAGACTTTTCGAAAGATGCAGAAGATGAGCGAGGCGAATTCGATCCTCACCCTCTTCGTGGACGAGCCCGTCTCCGACGATGAGCTCCGCGGGGAGGTCGAGGAGATCTGGCTCGCCGCCGGGCCGCGGGGAACGCCGCGCGTGCGCGTGGACGGCGTGCGCGCGGTGGCGGGGATGGGGCTGGAGGGCGACCGCAACTTCGGGCGCAAGGGCGGGCGCGCGGGCAAGTACCAGCCCGAGCGGCAGGTGACGCTGATCGAGGCCGAGGCGCTGGAGGCGGTCCGCGCCACCGGCCGCGACTTCACCGGCGCCGACGCGCGCCGCAACGTGGTGACGCGCGGCGTGCGGCTGAACGCGCTGGTGGGCCGCACCTTCCGCGTGGGTGGCGCCCTGCTGCGCGGCATCGAGCGCTGCGACCCGTGCACGCACCTGGGCCGCCTCACCTACCGCGACGTGGTTCGCGACCTGCACGAGCGCGGCGGCCTGCGCGCCGAGGTGCTCGAGAGCGGCGACATCCGCCCCGGCGACGAGCTGGCGCCGGTGTGAACACGCGCAGGGGGGCCGCGGAAGGCGTCCCCTTGGTTGTTGCGGCCGGGACCCGGATGCCTCAGGCGGGCAGGCGGTAGGCCACCACGCGGCTTGCGGGATAGCGGGAGATCTGCACGCGGTTTCCCTGGTTGCCACCCAGCACGCGCAGCATGTCGCCGTCCTGGCTCACAAAGAACGCCACGTGGCCGTGCGTGGGGTCGCCCCGCGTGAATACTACAATGCACCCGCGCTCGGGCTTGTCCAGCTTGCGCCCGAAGCGCTCCCACGAGCGCGCCGCGGCTGACTTGGTGCGCGGCTCCCCCGCCTGCTTCAGCACCCAGTTCACGAAGCACGAGCACCAGGGGATCTCGTCATCCTGCATCCCCAAGTCGGTGGCGCGCTGGTACTCCAGCACCCGTGGGTTATCCTTCGGTCCCGCGAACTCCTCCACCCCGCGTTCGCCCCAGGCGATGGCGTACCACGAGTGGTCGGTGGGGCGCGGCGCGTCCGGGTCGATGCCATCGTCCACCGTCACGTGTTGCGCCGAGAGCCACCCTTCCGTGCCCTTGTCCGTCTTCACCTTCAGCCATGCGCCGTCGGGCGAGGCGTCCAGGCGCTGAACGCGCGCGCCGTGCGGCAGGGTTACGACCACGGGGTTGCCCGTCCCCGGACCGGCCCGCAGGTTCAGCGCAGTCGCCTCCACCCGCAGCGTCACGGCGGGGGCGGGCGCGGGCGCAGCGGCGGCCTCGGTGACGAACTTGGCCGAGATCCACCCCGTCACGCCGCTAGGCGTTTCCACGCGGAACCACGTGTTCTCGGGGTTAGCCTCGAGCTTCTTCACCTGTGTGCCGGCGGGGAGCTGGAGCAGGATCTTGCTCTCGACGCCCACGTGGTCACGCAGGTTCAGCCGGTCGGCGGTGACGCGGAGGTCAGGCATGGTGTACCTCGGAGGTCTAGCGGGGGCGGCGGGGCGCGGAATGCGCCCCGGTGCCGGGGGGCGCCCGGCCGGGAACTCCGCTTTGGCGGCAACACGCGTTCCCGTGTCGGTGACACCGGCCGAAGTAATGCAAGTCGAGCTTTCTCAAACAGATAGATGTAGCGCGAAGGACGCCCGTCGGCCCGTTTGGATGAGGCGCGGGCGCCGCTGTGGGACATCCGCGCCACGCACCTTGCACCTACGGAGACGATGACGGAAGCGACGCTGGCGCGGGAACGGGGATCGTGGCTGGAGCGCGCCTTCCACCTGCGAGCGCACGGGACGACGGTGCGCACGGAGATCGAGGCGGGGCTCACCACCTTCCTCACCATGGCCTATGTGCTGGCGGTGAACCCGCTGATCCTGCACCAGGCCGGCGTGCCGCTCCAAGGCGCGCTCTTCGCCACGGCGGTGGCGGCGGCGGTGGGGTGCTTCCTGATGGGCGTGCTGGCCAACTATCCCTTCGCCACCGCGCCGGGGATGGGGCTGAACGCCTACTTCACCTACGCCGTGGTGCTGGGGATGCACGTCCCCTGGCAGACGGCGCTCGGCGCGGTGTTCCTCTCTGGCGTCGTCTTCCTGGTCCTCACCCTCCTGCGAATCCGCGAGCTGGTGGTGAAGGCCATCCCGCTGGGGCTGAAGCTGGCCACCGGCGCGGGGATCGGGCTGTTCATCGCCTTCATCGGGCTCAAGAACGCGGGCGTGGTCTCCGCCAGCCAGGCCACCTTCGTCACCCTCGGCCAGGTGACGGCGCTCCCCACGCTCCTGGCCGTCGCCGGGCTGGTGGTGACGGGGGCGCTGATGGCGCGCGGCTGGAAGAGCGCGATCATGGTCGGCATCCTCGCCACCGCAGCGGCCGCCTACCTCACCGGCGTGGCGAAGGCGCCGTCCGCCATCGTCGCGCTGCCGGACCCGAGCGGGACCTTCCTGGCGATGGACGTGCGCGGCGCGCTGGGGCTGGGGCTGCTGCACGTCGTGTTCGTCTTCTTCTTCGTCGACCTGTTCGACACGGTGGGCACGGTGGTCGGCCTCGGCCACCAAGCAGGGTTCCTGACGCCCGAGGGCGACCTGCCGAAGGCGCAGCGGGCGCTGCTGACCGATTCCATCGCCACCATCGTGGGCGCGGTGCTGGGGACGAGCACGGTGACGGCGTACATCGAGAGCGCCACCGGCGTGGCGGAGGGCGGCCGCACGGGGCTGACGGCCATCGTGGTGGGGATCCTGTTCCTGCTCGCGGTCTTCCTCTCGCCGCTGGCGGCCGGCATCCCCGCGATCGCGACCGCGCCGGCACTGATCGTGGTGGGGAGCCTGATGCTGAAGGGCGCGCTGGAGATCGACTGGGAGGACGCGACGGAAGCCATCCCCGCCTTCCTGACCATGCTGGGGATGCCGCTGACCTTCTCGATCGCGAACGGGCTGGCGCTGGGCTTCATCACCTACCCGGTGATCAAGCTGCTGGCCGGCCGCGGCCGCGAGGTCAGCCCGCTGGTGTACGTCCTCGCCGCCCTCTTCGTCGCGCGCTACTGGTACCTTGGGGCGGAGTAGGGAGACTGTGACTTCACGCGCTGACAGGACCACTCGTCCGAGAACATGTCATTCCGAAGGCGCTGCGCCGCCCTGTCCTCCATGCCAAGGCCGTGGCGCCTGAGGAATCTGTGGCCGGCTCCCGAGCCACAGGCCGTCTGTTGCTCGGACGCATGCCACAGATTCCTCGGGCGCCGCTTGGCATCAGCGCGATTGGAGGTTCGGAGCAGCGGCGCCGCTCGGAATGACAT
>DASUYB010000083.1 GCA_036377595.1 Longimicrobium sp.
GTGCACGACGTGAAGCAGCTGATCGCGAACGTCCGCACCTTCCTCAAGAACAGAAAGCGCCAGCCCGACTTGGTCCGGCGCTACTTCCTGGAATCCCACGTCGCTTACGCCGCTGCAAACTAATTAGCGGGCGGAGTAATACGTGGCCACCGACCGCGAGCCGCCGTTCGAGGGCGGGTCCCAGCCCGTGAAGCAGGAGCCGCCGTACGTTCCGCCCTCGCGCCCCAGCCCGCGCGCCGGGCTGCTGCTGGGGCTGATCGTGCTGTTCCTCGTGGCGGGGGTGATCTTCATCTTCGCGCGCTGAGGCCCAGGCATCGGCGCGCGAAATCGGCCACCAGCGATGCCCGGCGCGCGCACCGCCATCGCGTCGGACCCGAAGCATGTAGTCCGCGAAGGCGGACTTCGTGTGGTTGTTGCTGCGGATTCATCCGCCCCCTCCTCACCCTGGTGACGGAGATCCCATCCCCCGCCGCTCGTGATCTCCCTCCCCCGCTCCGCTCCCTTGTAGCCACCGCTGCTCCGATCCCCAATCCGTTGTGTAGATCACCCGCAGTGGACGGTGGAGACGGCTTGTAAGGGGGGCGGGAGATGGATAGTTTTCACCCCATGCCCGCCGCGCCTCCCGCGACCCGCCGCTGGGTCTTTCCCACCCCGCCCGACGAAGCCCGCGTAGAGCGCCTCTCCCGCGAGCTGCGCCTGCCGCCCGCGCTCTGCCGCCTGCTGGTGCAGCGCGGCTTCGGCGAGCCCGAGCTCGTGCGCGACTTCCTGCGCCCGCACGCCGGCCACATCCACCCGCCGCAGGCGCTGGCCGGGATGGGCGAGGCCGTGGAGCGCATTGTCCGCGCGATCCGCGGCGGCGAGACCATTCTCGTGCACGGCGACTACGACGTCGACGGCATCTGCGCGACGGCTCTCTTCGTCCGCGCGCTGGGGATGATGGGCGCGCACGCCCTCCCTTTCGTCCCCCACCGCCTGCAGGACGGCTACGACCTGAGCGACGCGGGGATCCGCGAGGCGCAGCGCATCGGCGCGCGGCTGATCCTGACGGGGGATTGCGGGATCGTGGCGCACGAGGCGGTGGAGCGGGCGTGCGCGCTGGGGATCGACGTGGTCGTCACCGACCACCACACCCCCGGCCCCACGCTCCCGCCCTGCGTGGCGGTGGTGAACCCGAACCGCGCCGACTGCCCCTATCCCGACAAGGGGCTGGCCGGCGTGGGCGTGGCCTACAAGGTCTGCTGCGCGGTGGCGGACGCGATCGGCTTCCCGCAGGCGCGGCTGCACGCGTTCCTCGACCTGGTCGCCGTCGCGACGATCGCCGACCTGGCGCCGCTCACCGGCGAGAACCGCGCGCTGGTGCGCTGGGGGCTCAAGATCCTGCCGCAGACGCCCAACCCCGGCCTCCGCGCACTGCTGCGGACCACGGGGCTGATCGACCGCCCGGAGGTGACGGCGGCGCAGGTCGGCTACGTGCTGGCCCCGCGCATCAACGCCGTGGGCCGCATGGGCGAGGCGCTGCGCGGCGTCCGGCTGCTGCTGACCGACGACGAGCGCGAGGCCGAGGAGATCGCCGTCGAGCTGGAGAGCGAGAACCGCTGGCGCAAGACGGTCGACGGCGAGACGCTCAAGCAGGCGCTGGACGCGCTGGAGCACGTTTTCGACCCCGAGCGCGACTGGGGCGTCGTCCTCGCCGCCGAGGGGTGGCACCCGGGGGTGATCGGGATCGTGGCGTCCCGCGTCGTGGAGCACATCCACCGGCCGACGGTGTTGATCGCGCTGGCCGGGCGCGAGGACGGGAAGGGAAGTGCGCGCTCCATCCCCGGCTTCCACCTGTACGAGGCGATGCGCGCGTGCAGCCATCACCTGGCGCGCTTCGGCGGGCACCGGATGGCGGCCGGGTGCAGCATCCGACCGGAGCGCGTGGAGCCCTTCCGCGAGGAGTTCAACGCCTACGCGCACAGCGTGCTCGACCCCGAGAAGCTGGTCCCCGAGGTGCGCATCGACCTGGAGGTGGAGCTGCGCCACGCCGACGAGCACCTCGCGCGGATGCTGCGCCACGCGGGCCCGTTCGGGATGGGGAACGCCACGCCGGTGTTCGCGGCGCGGCGCGTGGGGCTGGTCGGCTACCCCAGGGTGGTGGGGCAGAACCACCTGAAGCTCACCATCGGCGCGCACGGGCGGACGATGGACGCCATCGGCTTCGGGATGGGCGAGCGCAGCAAGGAGCCGCTCTTCGCCGGCGGGCCGCTGGACGTGGCCTTCCGCCTGGAAGAGCACATGTACAACGGCCGCGCCTCGCTCCAGGCCAAGATCGTCGACCTCCGCCCGGCGGAGTGAACGTTTCAGGTACTCACATGCACGCTTCCTCGAGATTCGGATCGGGTCGGACCACAATCGGGTGGGTGCGGAGATGGATGCCGGAATCGTCCACACGTCTGGAGATCTGGAACAGGTCGCGCGGAGGTGGGAACGCGCGGACCTGATCCGCGTCTGGCAGGAGATCAAGTCGCAGGCCGACGTCGCGGCGCGGCCGCCCGGGAAGGCGTTCGAGTATCTGGTGGTCCGGGCGTTCGAGCTCGAAGGGCTTGCGGTGCGCTGGCCGTTCCAGGTGACGTATCCGCACAGGTTCGGGACGATGGAGCAGCTCGACGGCGTCGTCTATCTCGGCGAGCGTACGTTCCTGATCGAGAGCAAGAACCTGGCTGAGCCTGCGACCATCGAGGTCATCGCCAAGCTCCGCTTCCGTCTCGAAGCACGGCCTCCGGGAACGATGGGCGTGCTCTTCAGCGTCCAGAACTTTACCTTTCCCACGGAGGTCTTCGCGCAGTTCGCGTCGCCGCTCAACGTCCTGCTCTGGAGCAGCAAAGACCTCGACCATGCGCTGACACATGGCACGATGGTCGCTGGTCTTCGACGGAAGCTCGAATACGCGACCGAACGCGGACTGCCACTCCTCGCGCTGGGTGAGTCGCGATGATCACCATATTCGCTGAAAGCATAACGGACCGGCGCCTCCTGGAACGCCTGCTGGCCGACCTGGGGCCGGGGTGTGCCTTCCGTGTCATCCATGCGGATGGTCGAGATGCGGCGAGGCCGCTTGCACGGACGCATCTGGCGATCGCCCACCAGCCGGTTGCGCTCGTGATGGATGCGGAGACGACCGACACCGCGCGTATCATGCAGCTACAGCGCGACCTCGAGGATTACTTCCTCTGGGTATCGCAGGGCGTTCCGTTCCGCGTTGTCCAGTTCATTCCCGAGGTCGAGGTGGTGTTCTTCCACCATCCCGAGGTTCTTCGCCGGTTTCTCGGTGATCGGCTGGACAAACACGCCGTCGTGGCGGGTCGGTTTGCACCGAGGGCGGTGCTCGAGGAGCTTCTTCAGGGCAGTAGTCTGACCGAGCTGATCGAGCGGCTGACGGAGGAGGACCTGGAGGAGTTGCGCAAGCACGAAACCGTCGCCGAGTTGAGGTCCTTCGTGGAAAGCAGCGACGTTCACTCCCTGGCCGTCTCGTCCCGTTCTGCCTAGCGTCGGCGGTTGAGGTGTCCCAGCCATCAAGCCCCTCCTCCCTGTGGACGAGGGGCGAATTATTGTCTGCCATGAGGATCACGGAAGTATGAAATGAAAGACAGACTCCGCCTGACGCTGTATCGCGACTCCGATTACACCGGCGAGCTGAGGGTCGAGGCGAGCGGCGGTGGGTTCGCCGGCGTCGGCAGCGCCTGGTTCGATTTCGTGCGACTGCGCGAGTTCGCGGAGGCGCTCGGCGCGTTCCCGCTTCCTGGCGATCCGGTGAAGCTGGAGGGTGGGTTCTGGGACGCGGGTGAGCTCTACCAGTGCCACGTCTCCATCTACGCCCGCCAGGTGGACCGCCGCGGCGCCGCGGCCATCCGTGTCGCGCTGGCCACGGAGATGTGGAAGGACGGCGATCCCGAGCGGCAGAATCGCGTCGCGCTGGAGATCCCGACGGACTACGCATCGCTGCAGCGCCTCTCGCGCGACATGCAGCGCCTCGTCGCCGGCGAGGTGGACGAGGCGGTGCTCGAGACGTCGCCATAAGTCTCAGGCAATCTCAAGAAGAGTGTGAGGATGATGCCCCTCTCCCTGTCCCGGGCGAGGGGCTTTTCGCTGGAGAGGATGCCGTCCGATCAGCACCGAACCCTCTCCTCGCGCTGAGGTCTCCCCCTCCCCCAGTCGGTTTTGGGGGAAGGGGCCGGGGGGAGAGGGCCGGATGCCGCGGCACGGCCAGATCCCCGGCGTTTCGCACGCTCGTCGTCACCCTGACAATCGCTCGCCAGGACGGGCGCCGGTCAGAACCGCGGATGCGCCGGGCGTTGGACGGGTGTGGTCTTGCACGTCACCCGAACGCCGGAGGCCCCATGATCCACACCCTGTTCGCCGCCGCGCTCCTGGCGGGCGCGGACCCCGCCGCGATGCAGGACTCGGTGGTGTCCACCCCCGCGGAAACGCGGGAAGTCTCGCTCACCGTCTACAACCAGAGCTTCGCCGTGGTCCGCGAGCGGCGCGACGTGGCGCTGCGCGCGGGCGCCAATCGCCTGCGCTACGAAGGCGTGGCGCGCGAGATCGAGCCCGCCACCGTCCGTCTCCGCTCGCTCACCGCGCCCGGGACGATCTCCGTGCGCGAGCAGAACTACCAGTTCGACGTCGTCAACCCGAACGTGATCCTGGACCACGCCGTGGGCCGGCGGGTGCGGCTGGTGCGCGGCTGGGGCCCGGAGGCGCAGGTGCTGGAGGGCACGCTGCTGAGCGCGCCCTCGTCCGGCGGCTCCGTGCTGCGCACCGACGACGGGCGGCTCCTCCTCAACCCCGGTGGCGAGTGGCAGGTCACCGAGCTGCCGCCCGGCCTCGCGCTGCGACCGTCGCTGCTGTGGATGCTGAGCTCGGCGCGCGGCGGCCCGCAGCGGCTGGAGGTGTCGTACATCTCCGGCGGGATGACGTGGGCCGCCGACTACGTGGCCGTGCTCGACGCGGCCGAGCAGCACGTGGACCTGAGCGGCTGGGTGACCCTCACCAACCAGAGCGGAACGGCCTACACCGACGCCGCGCTCCAGCTGCTCGCCGGCGACGTGCGGGTGGTGACGCCGCGGGTGATGGGCCGGCAGGCGGGGGTTCAGCTTGGCCAACTCGTCGCCACCGCGGCCAACGACGAGGCGTTCCGCGAGCAGGGCTTCTTCGAGTACCACCTGTACACGCTCGACGGGCGCACCACGCTGGCCAACAACGAGACCAAGCAGATCGGGCTGCTCGACGCGCGCGGCGCGGGCGTGCGGCGGCGGCTGGTGTTCGACTCGCGGCGCGCGTGGGGGTGGGACTGGCGCCCCGGCGCGTCCGCGCGCACCGACGAGGTGAAGGCCGCCATCATGCTGGAGATGCGCAACAGCGCGGAGAACGGGCTCGGCCGCCCGCTCCCCGCCGGCACACTGCGGCTGTACAAGGCCGACGACGCCGGCAGCCTGCAGTTCCTGGGCGAAGACCGCATCGACCACACGCCGCGCGACGAGACGCTGCGCCTGTACGTCGGCGACGCCTTCGACGTGGTGGCCACGCGCAAGGTGGTGGCCGACGTGCCGGTCGGCACCCGCGCGCGCGACGTCACCATCTCCGTCAACGTCCGCAACCACAAGGACACGCCCGCCGACGTCACGGTGGTGGAGCACTTCTGGAGCAACTGGAGCGTCCTTTCCACCACGCACCCGGTGGAGAAGAAGGACGCCTCCACCGGCGAGATCCCCCTGCGCGTCCCCGCCAACTCCGAGGCCACGGTGACGGTGAAGGTGCACGTGACGTGGTGATGCGGATCGCGTGACGGACGACGGCCCCTCTCCCGGTTTCGGGCGAGGGGCTTACTTTGTCGGCAGTCATCGACAACGGCGGCGCCGGATGGAGACGAGATGCGGATCGTCGCGGGGACGTGGGGCGGGCGCATCATCCAGGCGCCGCCGGGGCGGGGGACGCGGCCGACGACCGACCGCGTGCGCGAGGCGTGGATGAGCACGGTGGCGCCCGAGCTTCCCGGCGCGCGCGTGCTCGACCTCTTTGCCGGCTCCGGCGCGCTGGGGCTGGAGGCGCTCTCCCGCGGCGCGTCGCACTGCACCTTCGTGGAGCAGGATGCGAAGGCGCTGGCCGCGCTCAGGGCCAACGTGAAGGCGCTGGATGCCGCCGACCGCGTGGACGTGTTCCGCACCGACGCCGTGAAGTACGCCGCCGCGCTCGCCCCCGGCGCCTTCGACGTGGCCTTCGCCGACCCGCCGTACGGGAAGGGGTTCGCGCGGGCGCTGGCGGAGGCGTTCGCGGTGGCGCCGTTCGCGTCGCTGCTCTGCATCGAGCACGGGAAGGACGACGTGCTCCCCGGCCTCCCCGGCGCGCGCAGCCGCCGCTACGGAGACACCTGGATCACCTACCTCCCTGCCCCCGAATGAGCGACCGAATCGCGCTCGTCCCCGGCTCCTTCGACCCGATCACGCGGGGCCACGAAGACATCGTCCGCCGCGCGCTGGCGTTCGCCGAACGTGCGATCGTGGCTGTCGCCCACAACCCGCAGTCGCAGAAGCAGGGGATGTTCACCGTCGACGAGCGCCTGGCGCTGATCCGCGACGTGTTCTCCGACGAGCCGCGGATCGAGGGCGCGGCGTTCCAGGGGCTGCTGGTCGATTTCGCGCGGGAGCGCGGCGCGACCCTCGTCGTGCGCGGCGTGCGCTCCGTGGCGGATTTCGAGTACGAGATGCAGATGGCGCTGATGAACCGCAGCCTCTTCCCCGCGCTCGACACCGTCTTCATGGCGCCGGACCCCGAGCACGCCTTCGTCTCCGCCACCCTCGTCCGCCAGATCGCCACGCTGGGTGGAGATGTGACCCCGTTCGTCTCCCCGGCCGTTCTCCATCGCATCCGCGAGAAGCTTGGCGTGCCAACAAATCCAGGTGCCTGGACGTGAGCCGCGGACGCAATCGAAGCAGCCGCGAGCGCAGCGAGCCCAGGTCCCTCCCCCAGTCGGTTTTGGGGGAGGGACAGGCGCGAAGCGCCAGGGAGAGGGCCCTCCACGGCCGCCGCGAACGGTGCCTACCTTGAGATCTGATCTGTCTTGATGGATTTCCTCTCCACCATCCGTACTCGCGCGCGTGACCGCCTGCGCCGGCTCGTCTTCCCCGAGGGCCACGACGCGCGCACGCTCGAGGCGGTGACGCGCATCGTCGCCGACGGGCTCGCCATCCCCCTCGTCATCGGCGGCGACCTGACGCGCGCGGATCTGGACGACCTGGGCGCCGTCGACGTCGAAGTAGTCGATCCCGCCACCGACCCGCGCCGCGCCGGGCTGGCCGCGCGCCTGCACGAGCGCCGCAGGGCGAAGGGGATGACGGAGGAAGAAGCCCTCCGCGCCGTGGCCGACCCGCTGCTGTACGGCGCGCTGATGGTGGGCGCGGGCCACGCCGACGGCTCCGTCGCCGGCGCGGCGAACACCACGGGCGACGTCATCCGCGCCGCCATCTACGGCGTCGGCCCGGCGCCGGGGATCCGCACCGTCTCCTCGTCCTTCTACATGGTCGTGCCGCCCTTCCGCTCGGACGACGCGGAGGTGCTCACCTTCACCGACGGCGCGGTGATCCCCGATCCCACCGCCGAGCAGCTGGCCGACATCGCGCTCGCCGCCGCCGAGGCGCGCCCGCGCGTGGTCGGCGACGCGCCGCGGGTGGCCTTCCTCAGCTACTCGACCGTGGGGAGCGCGCAGGGGCCGAGCATCGAGAAGGTGCGGGAGGCGCTCGCCATCTTCCGCGCGAAGTCCCCCGACATCCCCGCCGACGGCGAGCTGCAGGTGGATGCCGCGCTGATCGAATCCATCGGCTCGAAGAAGGCGCCCGGCTCGCCCGTGGCCGGCCGCGCCAACATCCTCGTCTTCCCCGACCTGGACGCGGGGAACATCGCCTACAAGCTGGTGCAGCGCCTGGCGCACGCCGAGGCCATCGGTCCCCTGCTCCAGGGCCTGGCGAAGCCGTGCAACGACCTCTCCCGCGGCGCCAGCGTCGACGACATCGTCAACACCGCCTGCCTGACGTCGCTGATGGCGGCTTGATCCTGTCCGCCGCGGGCGCACGGGAGACGCGCCGATGCAAGCCGCACACACCTCCGCGCCTCCGCGTCTCCGCGTGAGAACCAGCGATGCCGAGGGGAGGGTGACGGAGCCGCGGCGGCGAGCGTCGTTTGCGTTGGCGGAGGCGCGCGCGTAGCTTCGGCGGTGAGCGCGGGACTGGGGTGGGGGATGGCGCGTTTGTTGCCCCGGCTGGCGCACCGTTGCGGTCTGGACTTCAACCCGGCGAATGGACCAGAGGAGCCATGAGCTTCCGAACGAGCAAGCAGAACGGTGTGGTGGTGGTGGACGTGGACGGGCAGCTCATCGTGGGCAACCGCCAGGAGCTGAAGCAGAAGGTGCTCGACGAGCTCGAGGGCGGCGAGCGCAAGTTCCTCATCGACTTCACCAACACCGGCTACATCGACTCCTCCGGGCTGGGCGTGCTGGTCAGCCTGTCGAAGAAGATCCGGGAGCAGGGCGGCGAGCTGCGCCTGGCCAACCTCAACGAGGACCTGCGCACGCTCTTCGAGCTGACCAAGCTCGACACCCTCTTCAACATCGCGGACTCGCGCGACGCGGCGCTGTCCGCCTTCTGAGCGGCGCCCGGGAAGATGCATCCGTCCCGGGCACGTCCGGCGCCCCCCGCGCGGGGGGCGCACCGCGGCCGGGCCACCCCGGCGGCACCCGCCTGACCCCCATGGAGCACCACGACCGGGGCCGCGTCCGCGACGGCACCCAATTCGCGCTGGAGCTCCCCAGCGACCTCCGCCTGATCGACGGCGCCATCGGCTACCTGGCCAGCCGCCTGCGCGACTACGGCTACGAGGGCTCGCGCCTGACGCTGAACTTCCGCGTGGGCGTGTCCGAGGCGCTGGCCAACGCCATGATCTACGGCAACGCCCGCGACCCCGCCAAGAAGGTGCGCGTGGAGGTCGATCTCCGCGCCGACCAGGTCACCGTGGTCGTGCGCGACCAGGGGAGCGGCTTCGACCCGCTGGCCGTGCCCGACCCCACCCTTCCCGAGAACCTCGAGGAGCCCGGCGGGCGCGGCATCTTCCTGATCCGCGAACTGATGGACGAGGTGGACTTCGCCGGGTGCGGGAACTGCGTGCGCCTGGTGCTGTACCGCCACGAACCGCTCCCCCGCGCATCCTGAAGCGCCCTCCGATGCCCGCCGCCGCCACCGCCCCCGCGCTGGCCCGCCCCGCCCGCGAAGTGCTGGACGACCTCCGGCGCGCGTACGGAGACGGCGTGCGCGTGTGGGCGCGCGCCGGCGACGGCTGGCGCGTGGTGCTGGGATCGGAAGCGGACGGCCAGACGGCGCCCTGCCCCTCCGCGGTGGACGTCCCCGGCACCGAGTACCAGCTGGAGCTCCCCGGCGTGGAGCCGCAGACCGTGGAGGGCGCGGCGCGCTTCCTGGGGAGCACGCTGTCGCGGATGCTGCGCCACGACGACGAGATCCGCTCCTTCAGCCGCGAGATCTCCGAGCGCTACGAGGAGATCAACCTCCTCTACTCCATCAGCGAGATCCTGGGCTCCATCATCTCGCTCGAGCAGGCGGCGGGGACGATCATCACCGAGGTGGCCAGCATCCTCGGCGCCAGCCGCGCCGCGCTCTGGGTGCACGATGCCGAGCGTGCGCAGCTGACCCTGGCGGCGGTGGAGGGCGGCGACGGCTTCAGCGGCCCCATCCCCGTCGACGACCGCTGCTCGGTCACCGCCTCCGTCTTCCGCGAGGGCCGGCCGGTCATCCTGGCGCCGGGCGAGGTCTGGGCACGCGCCGACTGCGGCGGCACCGAGCAGCAGCCGCAGCAGGGCGCCTTCCTCTCCGTCCCCGTCAGCTACACCCCGCCCGAGGGCGAGTCGCGCACCGTGGGGGTGATCAACCTCACCGGCCGGCCGGGGGGGTTCAGCGCGGGCGACATGAAGCTGCTGGCCGCCATCGCCAGCCAGATCGGCGCGGCGGTCGAGAACAACCGGCTGATCGAGGAGTCGCTGCAGCAGGAGCGCATCGTTCGCGAGATGGAGCTGGCGCACGACCTCCAGCTCAAGCTTCTCCCCCCGCTGGAGCAGTTCGCCAACTACGCCGACGTGGCCGCGCGATGCGTTCCGGCGGAGAGCGTGGGCGGCGACTTCTACCACCTCTTCCGCCTCCCCGGCAACCGGCTGGGCGTGCTGATCGGCGACGTCAGCAGCCACGGCTTCGGCGCCGCGCTGATCATGGCGCTGACCATGAGCGCCGTGGCCATCCACGCGTCGGAGGGCGATCCGCCGGCCGAGGTGCTGCGCCGCACCCACCTCGCCCTGATCGACGAGCTGGAGACGACGGAGATGTACCTGACGCTGTTCTACGGCGTCATCGATCCCGCCGAGGGGACGATCGCCTACGCCAACGCCGGGCACTCGCACGCCTGGCGCATCCCCGCGCAGGGCGATCCGCAGCGGCTGGCGGTGACCGACCCGCCCTTCGGGATCATCGACCGCTCGCAGTACGGGGAAGCGACGGCGCCCTGGGTGGGCGGGGAAGACCTCCTCTTCCTCTTCACCGACGGCCTCTCCGACGCGCTCGACCGCGGCGAGGTGGCGGGGGAGCACCTGCTGGTCGACGAGGTGGCGCGGCTGCGCGCCCGCCCCACGGACGAGATCGTGCGGCGGCTGTTCGCGCGCGTCGGCGAGGCGGGGAGCGTGCCGCCCGACGACCGCACCGCCGTGGTCCTGCGCTTCTAGAGCCGCGGTGTCGCGCCGGCAGCTTCCCTATCCCGACGACCTCCCCCGCGCCAAGCGCTCGCTGGGGCAGAACTTCCTGATCGACCCCAACATCCAGCGGAAGATCGTCGCCGCGCTCGACCCCTCTCCGGACGACGAGGTGCTGGAGATCGGCCCCGGCGTCGGTGCGCTCACCAGGCACCTCGCCGGGACGGTGCGGCGGCTCGTCCTGGTGGAGCTCGACAACGATCTCGCGGCCCGGTTGCGCGAGGAGTTCGCGGGCGAGCCGTCGGTGGAGGTGATCAACGAGGACGTGCTCGACGTCCCGCTGGAGCGCATCACCGCCGATCCCGCGCGGCTCAAGGTGATCGGCAACATCCCCTACAACATCACCACGCCCATCCTCTTCTCGCTGCTGGAGCGGCGGCCGAGGCCCGCGATGATCGTGCTGATGGTGCAGCGCGAGGTGGCCGACCGCATCCTGGAGAAGGCGGGGAGCAAGACGTACGGCGCGCTGGCCGTCGGCGTGCAGGCGGTGGCCGACGCCACGCGCGTGCTGAACGTCAGCCGCGACGCCTTCCGCCCCGTCCCCGACGTGATGTCGAGCGTGGTGAGGATCGTCCCCCACGACCCGCCGCGGCTGACGACGGACGACGAGGCGGCGCTGCGCGAGCTGACGCGCGCCGCCTTCCAGCAGCGCCGCAAGCAGTTCCAGCGCATCCTCCGCGACGCCTACCACCTCTCCGTCGACGAGGTCGAGGCGGTCGGCCGCGCCGCCGGCATGGACCTCGTCCAGCGCCCCGAGACCTTCTCCGCCGAGAAGTTCATCGACCTCGCCCGCGTGCTCCGGGCCAGGGTCGATACCGCCTGAGATCGCCTCTCCCGACAGCCGATCAACCTGTCGTCTCGTGTGCGCTTTTCTGCTGTCCAGAGTGCGCGTACATTCCCGTCTAAATCGTTAACCTTCGCGCTCCCGTTTGCTGACGTCGGCCGCCGCAAGCTTCGTCGCCGTGCAGCCAGATGTCGGGCGAGATATTCTCTTTACTGCATATGCAAGGGAGGGTATATTCATGGCATGGGAAGTGGAGGTCACCGACGAGTTTCTCGAATGGTACATGGCCCTTCCGCTGAAGGAGGCCCAAGCCGTGTTCCGCGTGGTCGGCTACCTCGAGGAACGTGGTCCGCAACTGAGCTTCCCGTTCAGCTCCGACGTGAGGGGCTCGCGCCACGGCAACATGCGCGAGCTGCGTGCGCAGAGTGGCGGCCATCCGCTGCGAATGTTGTACGCCTTCGATCCGCGCCGGACCGCGATCATCCTGCTGGGTGGTGACAAGACAGGCGACGATGCGTGGTACGAGCGCAACGTTCCGCTCGCGGATCGCCTGTACGATGAGTACCTCGAGGAGCTGAGAAAGGAAGGATTGATCTGATGGCGGGACATACTCCCTGGCGCCAAGTCCGCGCTGGAAGGTTCACTCCCGAGCAGATCGAGGAGCTCGATCGCCAGGTCGAGGCCGGCATCCTCGCGATGGAACTGCACGAGCTTCGCCGCGCGCGCGATATCAGCCAGGAGCAGCTGGCCGAGCGGCTCGGCACTCGCCAGCCGAACGTGTCGAAGCTTGAGCGGCGGAAGGACGTTCGGCTCAGTACGCTGCGCGCCGCGATCGAGGCGATGGGCGGAGAGCTGCGGATCATCGCCCACTTCCCGGACGCGGACTACGAGATCGACCAGTTCGAGCGCGCGGCGGAGGCGGCGGACTGAGTCTACATCCCTTAAAGATTTATCTCACGCAGAGTTAGCAGAGTCAGCAGTGGAACTGCTGTTTACTGCTGACTCTGCTGACTCTGCGTGAGACTCTTCTGTTTTGCCGATCTGGTATGAAAGAAAAGCCCCGGCCGTCGCGAGGACGGCCGGGGCTTCTCGTCGTTTGCTCAGTGATCGAACAAATCAGACCGCGGCGAGCGCCGGCTCCTCCACGGCCGACTCGGCCAGGTAGCGGCTCGCGATGTCGACGTACTCCTTGGTGCCGATGTACAGCGGCGTGCGCTGGTGCAGCGACTCGGGGTCGATCTCCATGATCCGACGCTGCCCGTCCGTCGCCTTGCCGCCCGCGTGCTCGGCGATCATGGCCAGCGGCGCCGCCTCGTACAGCAGCCGCAGCTTCCCCTTGGGGTTCTTCGCGTCCGCCGGGTACATGAACAGCCCGCCGTACAGCAGGTTGCGGTGGAAGTCGGCCACCAGCGAGCCGATGTAGCGCGAGGAGAACGGCTTGGGGTTGTCGCCCGCGTACCCCTTCAGCCAGTCCACCAGCTTCCGCTGCCCCTTGCCCCACTTCCCGTAGTTCCCCTCGTTCACGCTGTAGATGCGCTGCCCCTTCTCGGGGATGCACATGTGGGGGTGCGAGAGGAGGAACTCGCCGATCGACGGCTCCAGCGTGAACCCGTGCACGCCGTTCCCCGTGGTGTAGACCAGCATCGTCGACGAGCCGTAGACCACGTAGCCGGCCGCCACCTGCTTGTATCCCGCCTGCAGGCAGTCGACCACGCACCCGCGCGGGTGGTCGCTGACCTTGCGGTGGATGGAGAAGATGGTGCCCACCGAGACGTTGGCGTCGATGTTCGACGAGCCGTCGAGCGGGTCGAAGAGCACGCAGTAGTTGCCGGTGGGGAACTTGTCGGGGATGGGGATGAAGTCCTCCACCTCCTCCGACGCCATCCCGCACAGGTGGCCGGTGTGGTCGAGCGCCTTGAACAGCACCTCGTTGGCGTACTCGTCCAGCTTGCGCACCTCCTCGCCCTGCACGTTCACCTCGCCGGTGTAGCCCAGGATGTCGGCCAGGCCGGCGCGACGCACCTCCTTGCCGATCATCTTGGCCGCGAAGGCGATGTCGTAGAGGATGCTGCTGAACGCCCCCGTGGCCTCGGGAAACTGCCGCTCGGCCTCGATGATGTGGCGCTCGATGGTGATGATGCCCTTGCTGCTCACGAATTCCTCGCGGTTTTCGACAGTTCCTCGCGGAAGCGGCGCTCCCGCTCGTATGCCTCGATCTCGTACCGGTTGTTCCTGTATCCCCGCCGCATCCACTCCACCACGTACTTCGCCGCGAACAGCGGGTCCGCCCGCCACTGCTCCACGTGCACCAGCTCGTGCGCCAGCAGCCCCGCGTCGATCGGCGCGCGGGGATGCACCAGGATCGTGCTCCCCAGCGTCACCGCGCTGGCCGGCCCCTGCATCCCCCCGGTGATCCCGCCGATGCCGGGGATCAGACCGTTGCGGCGCACCGTCACCCCCGGCGGCAGCGGCGCGCCGGGAAGCTCCTCCGCCGGCACCCGGGGCCCGATCAGCAGGTCGGCGATGCGCCCGAGGAGACTCACGGCTCCTCGCGGTGCCAGGCGCGGCCGCCGGGGTCCACGTCGATCACCACCGTGCCGTCCTCGTCCGTCCGCGCCACCTCGATCCCCTCCGCGCGCAGCCTCGCGAGCGTCTCGGGCGCGGGGTGGCCGTATTTGTTGCGCCGCCCGCACGAGATCACCGCCAGCGCGGGATCGACCGTCTCCAGGAACTCCTCCGACGACGCCGTGCGGCTCCCGTGGTGCCCCGCCTTCAGCACGGCGGAACGGAGATTCTGGCCGTAGCGGGCCACCAGCGCGTGCTCCACGAAGTCCGGCGCATCGCCCGTCAGCAGCATCGAAAAGGCGCCGTAACGAAGCCGGATCACGGCCGAAATGTCGTTCGCATCCGCAGGCGCGTCAAGAACGTCCGCTGCAGGCCACAGGAACGTCAGTTCCACGCCGTCGACGTGCAATGTGCGGTCCTGCCGCGCCGCAGTCCACTGCACGTGGGTCGATTCCGCGGCCGTCAGGGTGTGGAGATAGACGGGCGTCCCGAAGGCCAGCCCGGGCTCGATCATCCGTCCGACATGCATCCCCCGCATCACCGCCGCGGCGCCGCCGATGTGGTCCACGTGGGGATGGGTCAGCACCATCGCCTCCAGTCTCCGCGCGCCGTGTCGCCTGAGATACGGGAGGACGCGCCGCGCGCCCGCGTCGAAGTCCTCGTCCCACGGCCCCGCGTCCACCAGGACCCACCGGTCCCCCGGCGTGTGCAGGGCGATGGCGTCTCCCTGGCCGATGTCGATGAAGGCCACCTCCAGCCCGCGCGCGGGGGCGGCGGCCAGCGGGAGGAGGAGGAACGCCGCGCCCGCGGCCAGCGGCGCCAGCGCCCAGCGCACCCGCCGCCGCATTCCCGCCGACCACTCCAGCGCGAGGAGGACGGCGATCGCGGCCGCGGCCCAGAGCCACCACTGCGGCCGGGCGACGGCGGCATGTCCGCCGGGGACCGCCGCGGCGGCGTCCACCACCTTCCCCAGCAGGCCCAGCGCGAGCGAGGCGCCGTCCGCCACCAGCCGGGCGAGGCCGGGCGCCAGTGGCTCCAGCGCACACGCGGCCCCGATCCCCACCAGCGCAAGCGAGGTCAGGGGGATGGCGGGGAGATTGGCGAGGATGGAGACCGGCGCGACCTGGCCGAAGTGGTGCGCCACCACCGGCGCCGTCGCCACGAACGCGGCCACGCTGACGACCAGCGACTCGGCGAGCGGCCGCAGCACCTTCCCCTCGCGCAGGCGCAAAGGGACGCGGTCGAGCATCGCCCGCCGCAGCGCCATGATCCCCAGCACCCCCGCGAAGGAGAGCTGCACCCCCGCGTCCAGCGCGGCCATCGGGTCCAGCGCCAGGATCGCGAATCCCGCCGCGGCCACGATGGACCAGGGCGACGACGGCCGCTGCAGCACCAGCGTGAGCAGCGTGAGCGCGGTCATGATCCCCGAGCGCACGGCCGAAGGCGGCGCGCCGATCATCGCCAGGTAGAGCGTGACCAGGGCGATGGTGAGCCACACCGCGGCGTCGCGGCGCACGCCGGCCACGCGCGCCAGCAGCATCAGCGCGGCGGCGACGAGGGCCACGTGCGTGCCGGAGATGGCCAGCAGGTGCACCAGCCCCGACGCGGCGAAGCGGTCCGCCACCGCGCGGTCCATCGTCTCCCGCCTCCCGAGGACCAGCGCGTCCGCGAGCGGCGCGTTGCGCGGGAAGAGCCGCCGGATCTGCCGCTCCGCGCGTCCCCGCAGCGCCAGCATCGGGTGGCGCGCCAGCTCCACCGGCGCGGTGACGGTGGCGGACTTCGACAGCATGTAGCCGCGGTACGCGGGCGAGACCGGCCATCTCCCGCGGTCGACGGGGGAGGGGAGGAGCCGCCACTCGCCGTCCACGCGCAGCTCCGTTCCCGCCGCGAGCGCGGGGGTGCCGCGCGGAAGGCGGACGCGCACCTCGACCGCGCATCGTCCAATCGTTCCGCGGGACGACGCTGCGCGTTCGATCCGCAGCGGGAGGAGGGGGATGCGCTCCGTCGTGTCGGGCGGCGGCGCGAAGTCCGCGGCGAGCGCACCGGCGAGGGACAACTTCGTCCCATCCGCCAGGATGGAGCGGCAGTCGCGCGCCGCGTCGCGCCGCGCCTGCGCGCCGTTTCCCGCGCCGGCCAGCGCGAGCGCGCCGAGGAGCGCCGCCTGTGTCGCGCGGCGCGACATCGCCGCGCCGAGGACGGGGCGGTGCAGGGCGGCTGCGCCGAGCGGGAGCACGGCCAGGAGCGCCGCGCCGGGCGGAACCGTCTCCACCCGCAGCCCGGCCAGGAGGCCCGCGAGGAAGGCCAGGGACGCCGCGACCAGCGGCGGGCGCAGCGCGCTCATCGAATCACAACCCCTTGGAGAGGAGGGAGATACGAATCAGCCGTGTGGCGCGCCGGTTGCATACCCAACGAACTGGGACGGCCCGTCGGGGTCGGGCCGGCGGGGCGATGAACCGGAGGTGCGAGATGCTGCTGCGCTTGAAGATCGGGATCGCCGTGGCGCTGACGGCGCTCGCGGCCGCCGCGTGCGACGGGGCCAGCGCCTTCACCGGCTCGGACGTGGGCCTCAACGGCGGCACCTCCGGCGGCACCGGAACGATCCAGGGGCTGGTGACCGCCGACGGCACCGGCCGCGGCGGGATCTCCGTGATCCTGATCGGGCAGGATTCCACGGTGACGAACGGCTCCGGCGTCTACACCTTCTCGCCGGTCGCCTCGGGGACGTACCAGGTGTCGGTGCGCGTGCCGATCGGCTTCGCCCTGGCCGCGGGGCAGACCGCCACGCGCACGGTGACGGTGCCCAACGGCGGCACCGCGGGCGCCGCCTTCATCCTGCAGAGCACGACGACGGTGCCGTAGCCGCGGAGAAACGCCGGGGCTCCAAGTGGACGGAGGGCGGGAACGATAAACGGAGGGGACGGGGCGCGCAAGCCTCGTCCCCTCCGTCTGCTTCCACCCGTGCCCTCGACTCGTCGACGGCCCGGCGGCGGGCCCCGGTCGGACCCGCCGCCGTTCGGTTTCCGGCCGCTGGCGCGGCCGCCGTGGACGCGCTCAGTAGCAGGGGAGCGCCATCATGGCCGCGTCGCCGCCGGCCTCGCCCGCGGCGTAGAGGTACGTCCCGCACAGGTCCGTGACGCAGTAGTCGCAGCTGCGGCCCTGGCAGGTCGGGTCGAAGCACGTGCCCCAGCAGCTTTCGGGGCAGGTGTAGCAGCTGGCCGGACAGGTGGCCTGGCAGGTGTTGCAGCAGGTGCAGCAGCACGGATCGCAGCAGCACACGCAGCACAGGTGGCCGCGGACCGTCCCCCGTCCGCCCGGCGCGTGGGTGATCTCGAAGGTGTCCACCGAGATCGCGTCGAGGTCGAGCTTCACCTTTTTCATCGCGCCCTCCCTGGTCCAGAAGTGATCGTCCGGCGGCCGCGGGGCGGGGGTCCGCCCGAGTGCGGGGGAGCGGCTCGCCGGGTGCCGCAAAACAGGTCCGATTTCGTGCTCCATTCAGCGCGCGGGGCGGGCGGCGCACCGGTGCCGCCCGCCCCCGCGAACGCGCTCAGTACACCGGGTACTCCTCGCAGATGATCTGGTAGTTCGAGGGGCAGTAATCGCAGGTGCGGTCGCAGCTGCCGTAGCAGCTGAAGTCGCACGACCACTGGCCGGGGCAGGTGCCGCAGCTCTCGCAGGTGCCGCACGCCGTGGCGCAGGTCTGGCAGGTGCCGCACCCCGTCAGGCAGGTGTCGCAGGTGCCGCCGCACGAGTTGCCGCCCGTGCAGCAGCAGGGGCAGCAGCAACAGCAGCACACGTGTCCCTTCACGGTGCCCCGCTCCCCCTCCGCGCGCGTGGTGGTGAAGGTGTCCACGCGGATCGCGTCCAGGTCCAGTCGCAGCTTCTTCATCGCGGCCTCCGTTGGTGGGATCTTGGACTCTCCTCGGAGGCGGGCGACTCACCCGTCCCCGTACGCTCCCGCAGCCGGTCCGTGCAATCGAGATTGGCGATGAATTACGTCCGGATCAGTGTCTCTTGAGCGCAAGGTAAGTGGCCTTGCGGCGCCATCAAGAGGCTTGAGGCGCGTTTTCTGGAGATCGCGAAAAGTCTCAAAAACCACCGGACGGCGCGGTGGGATCCGTCCCGGACAAACGGCTGGAGCTGTGGGGAGAACGGCCCACGGAAATATTCCCGGGCTCCATCTGGATTGTCTTAAAGATGCTGATGCGATGCGAGGCGAGAGCCGCGTCCCGGATGGTGGGACCCTTGTCCGTCAGGAATCGACGGCGTCGCGCGGGTCGGGGCGGGGGACGAGGGGATCCGCGGGCGGCGGCGCGGATGGCCGGTTCGGGGCGGCGGGCGCGGGCGCATCCAGGAGCCCGTGCGCGCGCAGCAGCTCGCGGGTGCGGCGGTCCTGCGGGAGGGACAGAAGCAGCATCGCCGCCATCCCCAGCAGGAAGGCGGCGAAGAAGAAGATGGAAAGCGGGACGGCGTACAGCTGCACGAAGCCCAGGCTCACACTGACCCGCTCGAAGCGGTTGGCGAACGCGAAGAGGCCGGCCAGCACCCCGCCGGCGGCGATCGCCGGCCAGCCGGGCACCCTCACGCGGCCAGCTCCGCCGGCTCCGGCGCGGACACCAGCTCGCCGGCGAAGGTGGCGCCGGTGGTGGACGTCAGCCGCACCTCGGCGAAGGTGCCGATCAGCGACGCGGGGCCGTCGAAGTTCACCACCTTGTTGCTCTCGGTGCGCCCCTGCACGCCGCCGCGCCGGCCCTCCTTCTCCACCAGCACCTCCTCCACGCGGCCCACCTCGGCCTGGTAGATCTCGGCCTGGATCTGCCGGTGCAGCTCGATCAGCCGCTCCAGCCGCGCCTGCCCCACCGCCTCGGGGACGAACTGGTCGCGCGGGAGGCGGGTGGCCGGCGTGCCGTCGCGCTCCGAGTAGCGGTACATGAACGCGTCGTCGTAGCGCACGGTGCGCATCAGCTCGAGCGTGGCCTGGTACTCCTCCTCCGTCTCGCCGGGGAAGGCCACGATCACGTCGGTGGAGAGGGCGATGCCGGGCATGGCCTCGCGCACCCACTCGATCTTCTCCAGGTACTCGGCCACGGTGTA
Source organism: Longimicrobium sp. (assembly GCA_036377595.1). NCBI lineage: Bacteria > Pseudomonadati > Gemmatimonadota > Longimicrobiia > Longimicrobiales > Longimicrobiaceae > Longimicrobium > Longimicrobium sp. The sequence goes on from DASUYB010000083.1 coordinate 19,278, forward strand.
GCGCCGCAGCATCCGCTTGAGCGTGCGGTCGTGGCCCGACTGCACCGGGAGATGGAGCTGCTTGCAGACGGTGGGCTCCGCCGTCATCACCTCCACCAGCTCGCGGGTGAAGTCGTTGGGGTGCGGGCTGGTGAAGCGCACGCGGCGGATGCCGTCCACCCGCGCCACCTCGCGCAGCAGCCGGGGGAAGGTCCAGTCGCCGTGCTCGTAGCTGTTCACCGTCTGCCCCAGCAGGGTGACCTCGGGCACGCCCTCGGCGGCGAGCTGGCGCACCTCGGCCAGGATCGCCCGCGGGTCGCGGTTCTTCTCGTCGCCGCGCACGTAAGGGACGATGCAGTAGGTGCAGCGGTAGTTGCACCCGCGCTGGATCGGCACCCAGGCGGATACGGACGAGGTGCGGCGCGCCGACACCCCCTCGTAGTTCTCGAACGGGTCGAAGCCCAGCACCGTCAGCCCGCGCGCCCCGCCGCCGATCGTCGGCAGCGCGCGCGCCTGCTTCGCCGCTGAGGGTCGGAGCTCGGCGAGCTTACCCGGGAGCTGGCGGTAGGCGTCGGGACCCATCACCAGGTCCACGCCGCCGGCGCGGCCGAGGAGCGACTCGCCCATGCGCTGCGCCATGCACCCGGTGACGCCGACGACGGCGCCGCCGCGGCGGAACTGCTGCAGCTGCCCCACGCGGCCGATCACGCGCTGCTCGGCGTGGTCGCGGATGGCGCAGGTGTTCACCAGGATGACGTCGGCGTCGTCGGGGGTGTCGGTGGCCACGTACCCCTGCTCCGCCAGGATGCCGGCCATCAGCTCGCTGTCGCTGATGTTCATCTGGCATCCGTACGTCTCGATGTAGGCTTTCTTCATGGGAGATTTCGAGTCCTGCAAACGCGGTCCGTCCGGAACCGCCTGCGTACACCGCACCGGCCGCGGGGTTCGCGATCAGGAATATACAAAGAGGTCTCACGCAGAGTCAGCAGAGTCGGCGGAAGAACTGCAGTTCCTCTGCTGACCCTGCTGACTCTGCGTGAGACAAAATGAGAGCAAGACACCCAGCGGAATTCCGGGGATCGCGATCACATCCCGCGCGGCGGGTCGTCCTTCTCCCCGCGCTCGAGATCCTTCATGCGCAGCCGCAGGAGGTCGTCGAGCGAGTGGTCGGGGACGTGGTAGATCTCCGCGAGGAAGCGGCGTGTCTCGGCCTCGTTGGCGTAGAGCTGGCGCAGCATCGCCGCCAGGCGCTCCAGCGGCAGCCCCAGGCGGCCGGCGGCGCCGGCGAGGCGCTCGTACGCCTCGCGGCGCGCCTGGCGCTCTTCGTTGGTCTCGCCCTCGAACCAGGGCTCGCGCACGGGCATCGCCTTTCTCCTCAGGCGCGCGCCCACTCGCCGTAGAGCGGGAAGCGCGCGCACATCTCCCGCACCTCGCCGCGCACCTCGGCGGCGACCTGCTCGTCGTCGGGCTTCGCGATCACCCGCTCGATCAGCGCGGCGATGGCGCGCATCTCCGTCTCGCCCAGCCCGCGCGTGGTGAGCGCGGGGGTGCCGATGCGGATCCCCGAGGTCACGAACGGGCTCTCGGTCTCGCCGGGCACCGTGTTCTTGTTGACGGTGATCCCCGCGCGGTCGAGCGCCTTCTCCGCCACCTTCCCCGTCACCCCCTTGTTGCGCAGGTCGACGAGCATCAGGTGGTTGTCGGTGCCGCCGGAGACGAGGTCGAAGCCGCGCTCCATCAACCCTTCCGCCAGCGCCTTCGCGTTCGCGATCACCCGCCCGGAGTAGTCCTTGAAGTCGGGCCGCAGCGCCTCGCCGAACGCCACCGCCTTGGCGGCGATCACGTGCATCAGCGGCCCGCCCTGGATCCCGGGGAACACCTGCTTGTCCACCGCCTTGCCGTGCTCCTCGCGCGCCATCACCAGCCCGCCGCGCGGCCCGCGCAGCGTCTTGTGCGTGGTGGAGGTGACGATGTCGGCGTGGGGCACGGGCGATGGATGGTGCCCGGTGGCCACCAGCCCGGCGAAGTGCGCCATGTCGACGATCAGCTTCGCCCCGCTCTCTCGCGCGATCTCGGCGAACACCTCGAAGTCGATGATGCGGGGATAGGCGCTGGCGCCGGCGATGATCGCCTTCGGCTTCACCTGCACCGCCTGGTCGCGCAGCGCGCCGTAGTCGATGCGGTGGTCGTCCGGCCGGACGCCGTAGGCCACCACGTTGAAGAGGCGCCCGGAGAAGTTCACGGGCGAGCCGTGAGTGAGGTGCCCGCCCTCGGACAGGTTCATCCCCAGGATGGTGTCGCCCGGCTCCAGCAGCGCGAAGTAGGCGGCCATGTTGGCCTGCGCGCCGGAGTGCGGCTGCACGTTGCAGTGGTCGGCGCCGAAGAGCTCGAGCAGCCGCTGCTGCGCCAGCCGCTCCACCTCGTCCACCACCTCGCACCCGCCGTAGTAGCGCTTTCCCGGGAGCCCCTCGGCGTACTTGTTGGTCAGCACCGAGCCCATGGCTTCGATCACCGCGCGCGAGGCGAAGTTCTCGCTGGCGATCATCTCCAGCTGGCTTTCCTGGCGGTCGGCCTCGGCCACCAGCAGCCGGTGGATCTCGGGGTCGGCGGACTTCAGCGATTGCATCGGGCGGCTCTCGGAAGCTCTCGGGTCGTCGGTCGGCGAGCCGGGAAACTACCCGCGCCCGCGGGCGGTGTCGAGAGCGGACCACGTGTCTCGTCGCCGCTCGATCAATCCTGAACAGCAGGTCTCACGCAGAGTCAGCAGGGTCAGCGGAGAACTGCAGCTCGTTCTCACTGCTGACCCTGCTGACTCTGCGTGAGATCAAGTCTTTCCCTGTATCAGATCAGATGTAATCCGGCGGGGCGGTGGTGTCGATGAAGAGGATGCCATGGTACTGGTCGCCGATCACCTGCAGGAGCGGGGTGACGCCCCAGTCCTTCGAGATGGTCACCCGGCGGATCCACTCCGTGCCGCTGCCGGCGCCGGCCTGCGAGAGGTCGACGAAGAAGTGCTTCAGCCGCACGGGATAGAAGGTGGCCTCCAGGCTGTTCGGCGACGGCGCGCTCACCTGGTAGACGCGGCGCGCGTTGTCGGCCGCGGTGCCGCGGTACATGAACAATCCCACCGTGTACAGCTCGCTCGCGTGCCGCTGCGCCACCCAGGTGCCCATCGTGGCGATGCCGGTGGACGGGTCGCCGTTCTCGTAGCTGTGGCCGCGGTCGGCCTGGATGTGGTAGTTGTGCGCCCAGACGATGACCTTCTTCCCCGGATGGATCGACGTGAGCAGCGCGTCCAGGTTGTCGGCCATCCCGGGATCGCGGTAGCTGGTGAGCTCCTCGCTGGTCTGCGCGCGCAGGTGGCGCAGGTAGCGGGCGCGCGAGAAGGCCAGCTGCCGCGCCACGCGCGCGGGCTGCGGGTCGGCGGCGAAGGCGGCGGAGAGCGCCTGCGCGTGCGCGTCGAACCACGCGGTCAGCGAGTCGTACGTCGCCACGGCCTGCAGCCCCGCGTCGGACTGGGCGAAGGTGGTGCGGCCGGCGACGAACATCGCGTCGAGCTGGCGGATGCGCGCGGCGTAGTCCGGATCCAGCCTGCCGATCACCGACTCGAGGAACGCGGGCGCGCCGGCGTTCTCGCTGACCGTCGACGCCTGGATGTCGAAGCCGGCGAGGGTCAGCGGGTGCGCGGTGGACTGCGTCTCCTTGATGTACTGGAAGAGGGGGAGCACCTCCGCCGTGTGCCAGACGCCGAAGATGCAGTGCCGCATCAGGTTGGTCGCGGTGAGCGTCGCCACCTGCCGGTTCGCCGACCAGCAGTCGTACAGCCCGCTCTCGAAGGCGATGACGTCGTAGCCCAGCTCCTCGTGCAGGTAGCGGATCAGGCGCACCTTGGCCTGGTCGAACTCGCGCACGCCGTGGCCGCTCTCGCCCAGCTGCACGATGCGCTTGCCCTGCAGCAGCGGCTCCAGGAAGCGCAGGTCGTCGAAGCGGGTGGAGGTGAGCGAGCGGATCGGCTCGCGGTGCGACTTCACCCACGACACCCACGCCGCGTCCGACGGCGCCGCGGAGGGATCGGTCGGCGTGGCCAGCTCGGCGTCGGAGAGGAGGCGGTCGGCGCCGGTGCCCGATCCCCTGGCGAGCGGGTCGGTGGGCGCGTCGTGGCACGCGGCCGCGAGCGCGGCGATGAGGACCAGCGGGAGCCGGCGGAGGGTCGGTGCGGCGCGCATGAAGGGGGCCTCCGGGGAAGCGGGATCTGCGGCGGGTGCTCAACCTTGCCGGGGATTCCGCGGCTGGCGCAACCCGTCCGCGGCCGCCCGCGACAAACTGGTGACGGGCGAATGGCTTCGCGGCTGGGCAGCGAGTCGACCCGCACCATGAACCGCTCGTCATCTCATATCGAATTCATATCGTGAGATACGGAGATTGGGATTGGACGTATCTGCATCTCCGTGCTAAGGTCCTGGCATTACCTTGGTCGATCCACCTTCCGCTGGTCGATGGAGCCCACCCGATGAGCATCTTCCGCAGCAATCTCCGCATCTTCCTCGGCTGCTTGGCCCTGGCCGGGTGCGCGGCCGCGGCCGTCCCGTCCGGTACCGAGCCCGCTCCGCCCGCGGCCGGCTCGGCGAGCGCGGCGGGGAGGGGGATCGATCCCGCGAACATGGATCCTTCGTGCAAGCCGTGCGAGGAGTTCTACCGCTATGCGAACGGCGGGTGGCTGGCGCGCAACCCCATCCCCGCGGACCGCTCGTCGTGGAGCAGCTACAACGAGGTGGGCGACCGCACGACGGCCACGCTGCACGCGATCCTGGAGGAGGCGACGGCGCGCGCCCGCTCCGCGCCCGCGTCGCTGGAGGGGAAGCTGGGCGCCTTCTACGCGTCGTGCATGGATTCCGCTCGCGCGGAGGCGGACGGGGTGTCGCCGGTCGCGGGCGAGCTGGCGCGGCTGGCGGCGCTGCGGGACCGCGCCGCGCTGCCGGCGGAGCTCGCGCGGCTGAGCCGGGAGATGGGCGGCGGCGTCCCCTTCCAGCTCTTCCCCAGCCCCGACGACCGCGACGCCACGCGCACCATCGGCGTGGTGTGGCAGGGCGGGCTCAGCCTTTCCAGCCCCGAAGACTACACGCGTGGCGACTCCGCCTCGCGCGCGCTGCGCGACGACTACCGGCGCCACGTCGCGCGGATGCTGGTGCTGGCCGGCTCGTCCGAACCCGCGGCGGAGGCGGATGCCGCGCGGGTGCTGGAGATGGAGACGGCGCTCGCGCGGTCGTCGATGACGCGCGTGCAGATGCGCGATCCCGACGCCATCTACCACAAGCTGACGCTGGCCGAGCTGGCCGCGCTGACGCCGCACCTGGACTGGCCGGCGTATCTCCGTGCGCTCGGCGCCCCCGCCGCCACGGAGCTGAACGTGTCGCAGCCGGAGTTCATGCGCACGGTCGACCGGCTGCTGGCCGAGGCGCCGATGGAGCAGTGGTCGGCGTTCCTGCGCTGGCACGTGCTGAACGACGCGGCGGGCGTCCTCAGCACGCCGCTGGCGGACGCGAGCTTCCGCTTCTACTCGCGCTTCTCGGGCGCCACGCAGCGGCAGGCGCGCTGGCGGCGGTGCGTGAACATCGCCAGCGGGGCGCTGGGGCCGGCGCTGGGGCGGCTGTACGGCGAGCGGGTGTTCACGCCGGCGGCGCGGGCGCGGGCGGAGGAGATGATCGCAAACCTCAAGGCCGTGCTGCGCGACCGCATCGCCGGGCTGGCGTGGATGAGCCCCGCCACCCGCGCCGAGGCGCTGCGCAAGGCCGACGCGCTGCGGGCCCGCCTCGGGTACCCGGACACCATCCCCGACTACGCGCCGCTGCGGCTGGCGGGCGGCGGATCGTTCGTCGACCACCTCCGCGCGGTGGCGGCGTTCGACAACGCGCGCGAGTGGGCGAAGATCGGGAAGCCGACGGACGCCTCGCAGTGGGGCACGGTGCCGCAGCGCGTGAGCGGCGTGTATGACGCCAGCCGCAACATGCTCACCTATCCCGCGGCCAAGTTCCAGCCGCCGTTCTTCGACCCCGAGGCCGACGACGCGGTGAACTACGGCGCGCTGGGGAGCACCATCGGCCACGAGATCTCGCACGGGTTCGACGACGAGGGTCGGCAGTACGACGCAGGGGGGAACCGCCGCGACTGGTGGACGGCGGACGACGCGGCGCGGTTCAGGGCGCGCGCGGACCGGATGGTGGCGCAGTACGACGGCTACGTGGCCGTCGACACGGTGCACGTGAACGGGCGGCTGACGCTGGGCGAGAACATCGCCGACCTGGGCGGGGTGACGCTGTCGTACTACGCGCTGCAGCGGGCGTTGCGGGGGAAGCCGCGCACGCCGATCGACGGGCTGACACCGGAGCAGCGCTTCTTCATCTCCTGGGCGCAGAACTGGCGCGAGAACGCCCGCGACGCGCAGCTGCGCACCGCCGCGCGCACGGATCCGCACGCGCCCATGCGCTGGCGCGTGGTCGGGCCGCTCTCGAACCTCCCCGAGTTCGCACGCGCGTTCGGCTGCAGGCCCGGCGACCCCATGGTGCGCCCCGACAGCGTCCGCGTGGAGATCTGGTAATCTGAACAGACAGGTCTCACGCAGAGTCAGCAGGGTAAGCAGTTGAACTGCAGTTCTCTGCTGACTCTACTAACTCTGCGTGAGACTTTCTGTCTGGATTTTCGAGACATCGCGGAGGACGGCGGCGAAGCGCCCGGCGGCGGGCGGGAGGTCGCCGGCGCGGTGGCAGAGCGCGACGACCGTGGTGCGGTCCGCCGGCGCGGAGAGCGCGGCGTAGGCCACGCCGCCCCAGCGCAGGCGCCGGAACGACGCGGGCGCCAGCGTCACCCCCAGCCCCGCCTCCACCAGGCCGACGATGGTGAGCCACTCGTGCGCCTCCTGCACGATGGCCGGCGCGAACCCCGCCTCGCGGCAGAGCGCGGTCACACGGTCGTGCAGCCCCGGCGCCACCGCGCGGTGGAAGTGCACGAACGGCTCGGCCGCGAGCGCCGCCAGCGGGATCTCGTCGCGCCCGGCCAGCGGGTGCCCGGGCCAGAGCACGGCCACCAGCTCCTCGTGCAGCAGCACCTCGCACGCGATCTCCTCCTCCGGCGGCGGCTCGCGCGCCACGCCGACGTCGATCACCCCGTCGCGCAGGGCGGCGGGCTGCGCGGCCGAGGGGAGCTCGCGCAGGCGCAGCTCCACGTCGGGCGTGCCGTGGCGGAATGCGCGGATGGCGCCCGCCAGCAGCGTGGGGAGCGTCGACGCCGCGAATCCCACGCTCAGCACGCCCGCCTCGCCCCGCGCGGCACGGCGCGTCTCTTCCGCGCCGCGCTCCGCCTGCGCGATCAGGCGGCGCGCGTGGGCCAGCAGCACGCGCCCCGCCTCGGTCAGCTGCACGCGCGGGCGGCGGACCAGGAGCGGCGCGCCCACCATCGCCTCGAGCCGCTGGATCTGCTGCGTCAGCGGCGGCTGCTGGATCCCCAGCCGCTCCGCCGCGCGGCCGAAGTGCAGCTCCTCCGCCACGGCCACGAAGTAGCGCAGGTGGCGGAGCTCCGGCGTCCGCGTCATTTCGGCTTCGGGAGATGGGATTCGATGCACGAACGGCCCGGCGTGGAGAGGTCCGCGCCGGGCCGCTGCGTCATCGGGGAGGGACGGCCTCGCGCCGCGGGCTTACACGCAGCCGATCACGGTGCAGCCGCGCGCGCTCGGGCAGCGGTCGATCTCCGAGCCGCACCCGTTGAACGTCGGCCGCACGTGGGCCAGGACGGTGCCCTGGGCCTTCTCGGCGGCGGCGGTCTCGAACGACTCGACGGACAGCGTCTCGAGGTCGAGCTGGATCTTGCGCATGGCGGCGTCTCCGGAGTGGGAGTGGTGGAGTGAGATGCGGATCGAAGCGCGATCCGCCGGGCCTGTCCTCGACGATCTGCCGGCTCAGCAGGTCTGCGTCGGGGCGCAGAAGCCGGTGGCGCACCCGTCGATGGGGGTCTGGCAGCCGTCGTTGGTGCCGCGGGTGGGCTCGTTGGCCAGCACGGTGCCCTGGCCGCGCTCGGCGGGGGCGGTCTCGAACGACGCCACCGTCAGGCTGTCGAGCTCGAGCTTGATCTTGCGCATCCGGATACTCCTCGGGTCACGGGATGTGGGTGCCGTGGCCCCGCTGCGGTGCGCACGGCAGTCTCGTGCGGCTGGCAGCGCCTGCACGAAGGGGACCACCCGCGATCACCGCGTATGGATTCTGGCGCGAACCGCCGTGCCGTCCGGGGCGGGAAGGTCGATCTCGCGCACCTTGCGCCACGGCTGGCGCAGGTAGCCCTTGATCGCCATCGACTCGGTCATCACCCGTTCGTCGCGCGGGAGGGCGCGCAGCACCTCGTCGCTCATCAGCACCACCAGCTTGGCCCGCGGGCGGGTGATGGAGACGTTGAAGCGGTTCGGGTCGAGGAGGAATTCCGCCTCGCGCTCGGCATACTCGCGGTCGGCGACGGCGTAGGAGACGACCACCATCTCCCGCTCGTTCCCCTGCATCCGCTCCACCGTGTCCACCACGGGGAGCTCGCCGTACGCCCACCCCATCGTGGCCAGCTCGTGCAGGATGGCGCTGTTCTGCGCGCGGTGCGGCGAGAGGATGGCCAGCGCCTGCTGGCGGAACGCATCCGGCTCGTACGCGCCACCGGTGGCCGGATCGCGCAGCCCCGCGCGTGCCAGCGTGGCGATGCGCGCCGCCAGCCGCGCCTCGAACGGGTTGCGCGCGGTGCCGCGGAAGTCCGCGTAGGTGACCAGGACGACGGAGTCCTCGGGAGCGAAGACGAGGTCCCAGAGCAGCGCGTCCGCCGGGTCGGAGAGGTCGACGCCCTCGGGCGAGACGAGGACGCGCCGCTCGGGGACCATCGACACCAGGCCGGGATAGAAGGTGCGGCGCGGATAGCCCACCAGCGCGCGGTTCATCCGCCGGCTCTCGCGCAGCGCCAGCCGCCCGAAGCGCCCGGCGAAGTGGGCGAACGCCGAGCCGAACAGCGTCTCCCCGTCGTCGTAGCTGCCGCGGACCACGGGCGCGAGCTGGCGGTCGTCGCCGCACAGGATCACGCGGCCGCCGCGGCGGATGGACGAGAGCGCGATCAGCGAGTCGGCCACCTTCATCTGGCTCGCCTCGTCGATCACCACCACGTCGAACATGGGGGTGATGGGGACGTCTTCCGCGACCTCATCTTCTCCCGGCTCCAGGGAAGCGGCGCGCATTCGCTTCCACAGCGACCAGACGGTGGAGCCGACGACGACGGGGAGGCCGGTGGCGTCCGACTCCTCCAGGATCCCCGCCAGCCGCTCGTCGCTGGCCAGCTCCACGCCGGCGTCCTTCGCCTCGCGGTCGGCCTCGCTTCCCCGCCCCTCCAGCTTCACCAGCCGCAGGGGAGATGCGATCCCCGCCGCCTCCAGCTCGCGCGCGACGCGGACGAGCACGTTGGCGATCGCCCGGTGCGTGGCGGCGGTGACGAGGATGCGCAGCGGCTTGCCGGCGGCCCTCGCGGACGCGGCGAGGCCCAGCAGCGTCCACGCGAGCAGGTACGTCTTCCCCGTTCCCGGCGGGCCCCAGATCACCGTCAGCGCGCGCTCGAAGGCGGCGCGCCACGCCTCCGCCTGCTCCGCGTTCAGCACGGGGCGCGGGACGCGCGCGACCGTCTCCGCCCAGCCAGCGTCCGCGTCCAGCGGGGAGATGAGCCAGTCGGGTGAGATGGTCCCATCCAGCAGCCCGCGGACGAAGCGCGCCTCGCCGCGGCCGTCGGCCAGGTGGCGCAGGGTGGCCACGACGCGACGGGTGTTGAAGTCGGCCTCGGCGCGGTCCAGCACGCAGCGCCGGTCGAACTTCAGCAGCCCTTCCGCCTGCAGCCGCGCGAATCCGTAGTCGGAGACGAGCGTCACCCGCGGCCGCTCGTGCGCGAGATCGTACGCGGCCAGCTCCACCATCAGCTTGCGGCGCAGCCACGGCTTGCGGTCCGTCTCCGCCAGCATCTCGCCGTTGTCGTTGGTCAGGACGAGGGCGAACTCGCCGGGGCGGAACTTCGCTTCGCGGCACTCGGGATCGAACTCGAACACCCACTCGCGGTCGGAGATGCGCTCCACCGGCTCCAGCCCGGTGATGCACTCGAAGCGCTTCGCCCGGTCGCGCGAGGGGAGCGTGTGCAGCGTGCGGATGGCCAGCGCCTCGGCCGCCGCCTCCAGCTCGGTGAAGATGCGCAGCGTCTCCAGCACGGGATCGCGGATCGGCTCGGCGGAGACGACGGGCGCGGGGCCGCCGCCCTCCATCCTGAGCCGCGGCGCGCGCGCGCGCGACGCCTGCTCGCGCACGCCGCGGACGACGGAGTCCACCGCGTCGAGCTTCGACATCACCGTGCGCTCGATCTCCGCCCGCACCTCGTCCGCCGTCTCCTCCCCCCGCTCGTTGCGGTGCGGGCGGCCGCGCCAGGCGTTGTGGATGCGCTCGAAGGCCACCTGCGAGCTGAGCGGCCAGCCGTAGTCCGCGCGCGGATGCCAGGCGTGCGCGCGCTCCGCCGGCCGCAGCGCGGCGGAGACGGCGGCCAGGTCGAGCGCGTAAGGTACGGGGAGCGCGAACAGCTCCGAGACGGCGTCGACCACCACCGTCCCCGGCGCGGCGGAGGCGGCGCGCAGCCCGGCGGACGCACCCGCGGCGGCGGGGAAGACGAACCCCGCGAGCGCGGCGATCCCCGGCTGCGCGTCGGGGTCGGAGAGGTGGCGATGGAGCACGCCGCGCAGCAGCTCCAGCTCCTGGCGGTCGTAGACGAACACGTGCAGCGGCTTCTCGCCGCGCGCGCCGTTGGGGCCGCCCGCGCGCAGCATCGCCATGGCCGCGTCGCGGAGGCGGGCGAGGAAGTCGCGCAGCATCTCCCGCTCGCCGCGCGTGCTCCCCTCGCGCGAGAGGATGACGTGCGCCTGCGGCCTGGCGCCGGAGCGCTCCGCGCGGAAGCCGAGCGCGAACACCGTCCCGCTCGCCGGATCGTACTCCGCGGAGAGGACCACGCGCACGCGCTCGCCGTCGCCCAGCAGGTGCGTCTGCTTCTCCTGCTCCACCAGCTTGCGGTAGGAGAGCGCCTGCGCCCGCTTCTTCAGCGCGCTCTCGCCGTTTTCCAGCGCATACGAGCCGGTGTACGTATCGGATTTGATCCCCTGGAGATTGAGCTGCTTGACGGTGCGGATGCCGCGACCGTGCAGCACCTGGCGGGCGACCGGGGTGATGCCGGGGACGCGCGACAGGTCGTCGCCCGCGTCGGCCTCGGCGCGGCAATGCTGGAAGAAGGGGCATCCCGCGCAGACGGGGGACAGGTGCCACGCCGCGTCCTTCGGCTCCATGGCGGCGATGCGCGGCAGGTCCTCGCGGAGGAAGCGCTCCACGTGGTGGCGATAGGCGGCCAGCGCGAAGCGCCGCGGCCCCCGCGCGCCGCGGTTCCACACCCATCCCCAGCGCGTGTCCACGCGCGCGTCCAGGCCGGTGGCGCGGACGATCTCCTCCAGCAGGATCGTGTAGAACGCCACCTGCGCGAAGTGGTGCACCGCGCGCTCGCGGCTCCACTTCACGTCGATCACCCCCAGGCGCAGCCGCCCGTCGGGCCAGCGCCCGATGCGCACCAGGTCCGGCTGCCCGGGCGCGAAGTCCAGCGCCAGCGCCGGGTCGATGCCGAAGCGCGCCGCGAACGCCTCGGGGTCGGGGATCTCCAGCTTGGGCTGCACGAGGAACTGCACCGGGCCGGGATCGCACAGGATCTCCAGCACCTCGCCGAACTCCAGCGCCCGTGCGTCGCCGCGCGGCGTGAAGCCGCCCACGCGCAGCGCGTCCGCGCCGAAGCGGCGGACGAGCGCGGACACCTTGCGCCGCTCGAACGCCTTCCCGGCGGACGCGAGCAGCCCCATCCCCGGGCGGGGATGGCGCGGCGGCACGTCGGCCGCGGGCGCAATCTCCCAGCGCAGCTTCCGCTCGCAGCGAAAGCGGAAATGCTGCGCGAGCTGCGATCCCGTGAGGCGCAGGGGCGTTGTGCCGGTGCCGCTATGGATCAAAGTTCAGGCGGTTGAGAGATACGGCTCACACGACGCGGAGGACCACCATGGCCATCACCATCTTCTACCAGGAGTACAGCCCGCGCGCGCAGGAGGAGTTTCGGGAGTGGATGACTGCGCATCCCGATGCTTTCTACCTGAATCAGCGCGGCCCACGGGATTACATGATCCACAAAGGGAGCTGTCCCCATCTCTTCCACGAAACGCAGCTGCGCCTCACGGCGAGCAAGAAAGTCTGCGCGCCTGACGCATCGGAGCTGCGGGGATTCGCGAAGGAGGAAGGTGCCACGATCAACCCTTGCAGCACCTGCGGAGCTCACGCTTGAGCCAACGCCAAGCCGCGTTCGGGTGTACGGTACGTTAGCCATGTACACCGTTGACGGGCAAGGGTTTGCGCATCTCCGGCGATCCTTGTTCTCACGCGGAGCCGCGGAGACGCGGAGAACCCTGGGGCCGGCTCCTCCGCGCCTCCGCGGCTCCGCGTGAGGCCCTTCGGTTTTCCCGGAGGATGGAGGAAGGGGAGCGGCGGGGACGGGTGTCGAGTATCTACAGGCGGAGACGTGACATCGGCGGGCACGTTCCGCTTGCGTGCACGCGTGCGAATCGGTATCATTCTCCATCGGTTGAAACCGATTCTCATCTTCACCGCCGATCCTCGACGCCCGGACCGATGCTGAAGCGCATCTTCACCCGCAAGAAGGCACCCGCCGCGCCCGAGCGCTGCGCCGGGTGCCCGCTGGCTGCCTGCGCGAGCGGGTGCCAGGCCGCGGTGCTGCGGATGGAGTGCGAGGACCACGAGGCGCACCGCCTCCGCGGGATGGGGCTGTTCGAGGGCACCTGCGTGCGCGTGCTGGACTCGCGCAACGGGATGCTGCTGGAGGTGAAGGGCGCCCGGCTGGCGCTGGGCCGCAAGCTGGCCGACGCCATCCACGTTCTCCCCCTCGGGGCCTGACGCCTTGGAGCGGCCCCTGTCGGAGCTGGATCCGGGCGAGCGGGGGAAGGTGACGGAGATCGCCGGCGACGCCGACGCCGTGCGCCGGCTGATGGACCTGGGACTGATCCGCGGGACGACGGTGGAGATGATTCGCCGCGCGCCGCTGGGAGACCCGATGGAAGTGCGCGTCCGCGGCTTCATGCTGACCCTGCGCCGCGCCGAGGCGGAGCACATCACGGTGGAGTAGATGGACCTGATCGAGGCCGGCACGCCGCCGGCCACTCGCGCACCCTCGCCCGCCACTGCGCGCGGCGGGGGTTTGCTGCATGTGGCCCTGGTCGGCAACCCCAACACCGGCAAGAGCACGCTCTTCAACGCGCTGACCGGCATGCGGCAGCGCGTGGGCAACTATTCCGGGGTGACCGTGGAGCGCGTCGAGGGCCGGTACCGCGACGCCGACGGCCGCCCCGTGGCCGTGCTGGACCTTCCCGGCACCTACTCGCTCTCCGCCAACTCCCCCGACGAGGAGATCGCGCTCGCCGTCCTCCAGGGGCGCGCCGAGGGCGTCATCCTCCCCGACGTGGTGGTGGTCGTCGCCGACGCGCAGAACCTGGAGCGCAACCTCTTCCTGGCCAGCCAGGTGCTGGAGCTGGGCCTCCCCACCGTCGTCGCGCTCAACCAGGTCGACGCCGCGCTGGCCGCGGGCGTCCGCATCGACCCCGTGGAGCTCACGCTGGAGCTGGGCGCCCCCGTCGTCGCCACTGTCGCGACGAAGGGGGAGGGGATCGAGCTGCTGAAGCAGGCGGTGTCGCAGGCGACGGATCTCCCCCTCCACGAGCGGCGCTTCGAGCTGCCGGCGGAGGCGGCGAGCGCGCTGCGGCCGCTGGAGGAATGCCTCGTCGCCGGCGGGTTGAACCCGTCGGCGGCGGGGATGGAGGCGCTGCGGCTCCTCGCGGTCACCACCATCGGTCCGCACCTGGCGCACGTCGCCGGGCTGGCGGAGGCGGTCGGGCGCGCGCGCGCGGAGGCCGAGGCCGCGGGGCTCTCCCCGCGCTCGCTGGAGGCGGAGGCGCGCTACGGCTGGATCGCCGGCGTGGTCGAGCGGACGACGACGCGCACGGCGACGGGGAAGAAGTCGCTCACCGACCGCGTGGATACCGTCGTGCTCCACCGCGTGTGGGGGCCGGTGATCTTCGTGCTGCTGATGGCGCTGGTCTTCCAGTCCATCTTCTCCTGGGCCGAGCCGCTGATCGGCCTGGTCGAGGGGCTGTTCAACGGCCTGGGCGGCACGGTCGGCGCGCTCCTGCCGGAGGGCGACCTGCGCTCGCTCGTGGTCGACGGCGTGATCGCGGGGGTGGGCTCGGTGCTCGTCTTCCTCCCGCAGATCACCATCCTCTTCCTCTTCATCGGCATCCTGGAAGACAGCGGGTACATGGCCCGCGCGGCCTTCATCATGGACCGCTTCATGAGGAGCGTGGGGCTGCACGGGCGCTCCTTCATCCCCCTCCTTTCCGGCTACGCCTGCGCGGTGCCGGGGGTGATGTCGACGCGCACGATCGAGAATCCCAAGGACCGCTTGGCGACGATCCTGGTGCTGCCGCTGATGAGCTGCTCGGCGCGCATCCCCGTCTACACGCTGCTGATCGGCGCCTTCATCCCGCCCGTCGCCGTCGCGGGGATCTTCAACCTGCGCGGCGTGATGCTGCTGGCGATGTACCTGCTGGGCACGCTGACCGCGCTGGGGATGGCGGCGGTGTTCAAGAAGACGCTGCTGAAGGGGCGCGCGCGGCCGCTGATCATGGAGCTGCCGCCCTACCGCCTCCCCCGCCCGCGCTCGCTGGCGATGTCGGTCGGCCACCGCGCGTCGATGTTCGTGCGCCGCGCGGGGACGGTGATCCTGGCGCTCTCGATCGTGCTCTGGGCCCTGGCGACCTATCCCAAGTCGCACCCGCAGGCGGGGCTGGGCGAGGCGGCGGCGCAGGAGCAGCAGCTGGCCAGCAGTGCGCTGGGGCGGATCGGCAAGGTGATCGAGCCCGCCGTGCGGCCGCTGGGGTACGACTGGAAGATCGGGGTGGGGATCGTGAGCAGCTTCGCGGCGCGCGAGGTGTTCGTCTCCACCATGGGCACCATCTACGGCGTCGGCTCGTCGAGCGACGAGACCAGCGGCGCGCTGCGCGAGAAGCTGCAGCGCGAGCGCGACCCGCGCACCGGCAGGCTCGCCTACACGCCGCTGATCGCCACCGGGCTGATGGTGTTCTACGTCTTCGCGCTGATGTGCATGAGCACCATCGCCGTCGTCGTCCGCGAGACGGGCGGCGGGAAGACGGGGATGAAGTGGGCCGCGTTCCAGTTCGCGTACATGCTGGCGCTGGCGTACACGGCCGCCTTCATCGTCTACCGCGGCGGCCTGCTGCTGGGCCTGGGGTGATTGACCGTTGGACGATCCCAGGAAGACGTCATCCTGAGGCCGCCGCATCGAACCAGCGACTGGGCCGAACTCGAGCGGCCGAAGGATCTATCGCCGGCCATGGTACACAGCCGGCGCAAATGAGGTGATGATGGATTCCCAACTCCTGCAGACGCTGATCGCCGGCGCGATCGTCCTCGCCGCCGCGTTCTTCATCGGCCGCCGCGCCTGGCGCACCGTCTCCGCCGCCCGAACGCCCAAGGGAGGTGACAGCGGGTGTGGTGGGGACTGCGGGTGCGGGCATTGACGCGGATCGGCAATCCGGGGCGGGCCGGTATCGGGGACGGGCGGGTAAACCCGCGGCTGGAACATTGGGAAGCCCGCTGCGCGGGCTGAACTCCGGAATCGCACCATCGTGCAGTTCTCCCCTCTCCTGCGAAGCGGGGGAGGGGCCGGGGGAGGGGGCCAGCCGGGGCCGCGCAAACGCTCGCCGATCGCACCAGGATCGACCCGCCTCCATCGATCGCACAACACGAAGAGGGCCGGCATCGCGACGATGCCGGCCCTCTTCGTATCTCCGTCTCGGCGACGGTGATCGGTCTTGTGCCGAACCTACCGCGCGGTGACGAGCTGGCCGTTGCGGACCACGCCGACGGCCACCTCCTTCCCCACCACGTCGCCGTTGCGGTCGAACTTGATGGTGCCCGAGACGCCCGCGAACTCGGGGTGGCTGCTCCCGATCCCCGCCACGTAGTCGCGGAGCTCCTGCCGCCCCGCGCCCGAGTGCTCGATGGCGTCCTTCAGCAGGTAGATCACGTCGTAGGTCATCGCCCCGCGGTGGTCCGGCATCTCGCGGTAGCGCTGGCGGTAGGCGTTCACGAACTGCTGCGCCTTGTCCGCCGGCCGGTCGGGAAGGAAGGCCGAGCTCACGAACACGCCCTCCGCCACCGGCCCCCCGTCCTTCACCCCCGTCAGCCCGTCGGACCCCAGGATCGGCCCGGTGAAGCCCAGCCGCCGCGCCGCCGCGATGATCTTCAGCCCCTCGGGCGCCTGCCCGCCGATCACCAGCGCGTCGGCGCCGCGCTGCAGCGCGCGCTGGAGGTACGGGTCCAGCGCGCCCGGCGACTCGTACACCGCGGGGAGATAGGGATCGCGCGACACCACCGCGCCGCCGTCGCGCCCGAACGCGTCGGCGAAGGTGGTCATCACCCCCTGCCCGTAGTCGTCGTTGGCGTACAGCACCGCCGCCTTGCGCCGCCCCAGCCGCACCGCCCACCGCGCCAGCGCCGGGCTGAACTCCAGGTCGGTGGGGCAGATGCGGAAGGTCCAGTCGCCCGCGTTGGTCAGCTGCGGGCTGCTCGACGCGGGGGAGATCTGCAGCACGGGCGACCCGCCCACGCTGTCGTTGTTCACCGCGTTGTAGATGCTGGCCGCCTTCAGGCTGGCCGCCGAGTTGACGTGGCCGACGACGGCCACGACCGCTGCGTTCTCGCGCAGCGCGCGGGCCACCTCGATGGCCTTCGCGGGATCGGCGTCGTCGTCGCCGAACTCCAGGCGCACCTGCCGGCCGTCGATGCCGCCCTGGCGGTTGATCTCGTCGGCGGCCATCTGCGCGGCCAGCTTCATCGAGCGGCCGTTGGGCTTGTTCAGCGGCCCGGCGATGCCGATCACCACCTCGCCGCCGCCCTTGCCGCACCCCGCGAGCAGCAGGGCGGCGAGGGGGATAAGAACCGATTTCCGCATGTTCATGGAGTGCGAATCAGGCCGGCGGCGACGGGAAAGGCGCGCCGGTCGTGGTGGGTCAGTGACGTGAAACTGTCGGGAATCCTGTGATCTCGATCCGGCCGGGGCTACGAGTCGCCGCCGATCTCCATCCTCACCTCGCCCAGCCAGGCGGGCGGCGGGAGGCGCGCGGTGCGGTAGGCGTCTTCCAGGCTGCGCACCAGCCCCTCGAGCATCGCGCGGTGGCGCGTGGGCGAAAGGTCCTGCACCAGCACGCGCAGCACCGCCAGCGCGCTGTCGCCCGTCACCCCGCGCTGCAGCCGGCCGGGGCCGTGCAGCACGTACCAGCGCTCCACCCGGCGCCGCGGGCCGCTCAGCGGCTGGCCGCCCTCCAGGAACTTCAGCAGCCCCGTCGGGCTCATCCCCACCTGTCGCGAAACGTGCCGGAGCGACGCGTCGGCGAGCGCGTCGCGCAGCGCCTGCCGGAGAACTGCGACAGAGGTGGCCGCGCTGTTCGACACCATTGACGCGGGGCTGGTGGAGAGCTATACTGTAGCTCTGTCCACTTTGTCCACTTGTTGTGGGGGCTCGATAACAGCTTAGGACACCCAACCGGTGCGCGTCAAGAGGAGCGCCCGGAGCCCCACCACACGGTCAATGCGCGGGCCCGCCGCGCCGTGAGACGGAGGAGAAAATGGAAGCAGCCCTCGAACGCAAAGCAGCCCCCCGGGCGCGTGCCTCGCGCCGTAACGCTTCCCGCCGCTGGTGCGTGCCCCCCGCGCTGCAGCACGAGCCCGACGAGCTGCTCGAGGCGGTGCAGGTGCTGGCCGAGATCCCCACGCCGGTGGGGGTGATCCTCTGGCAGTCGGTGCGCGACGTGACGCTGTGGTCGGAGATTCCCGACGAGAACCGCGAGGAGCTGTTCACGCACGACGCGGCGCACCGGCGGCTGAGCGACCTGCTGTCGGCGGGCGCCGAGCCGGCGCTGGAGGTGTCGCTGACCACGCTGGCCGCGCTGGTGGGCGCGCCCGGCGCCGCCAGCCCCGAGATCGTCTCCCTGGTCTGCATCCAGATCTCGCGCTGGGCCGAGGGGCGGGGGCTGTGGGGGACGGCCATGGCGTACGCGCAGGCCGCGGCGCTGGCCACGCCGCTCGATTCCAATCCCGCCCTGTTCGCGGGAAGCCTGGCGCTGCGCTGGCGGCGGAGCGCGCGCGCGGAAACGTGGCTGCGGCGGGCCATCGGGCTGGCGCGGCGCGGGCGCGAGTGGGGGGTGTACGCGGCCGCGTACGTGGAGATGGGGGCGCTGTACGCGCGCCGCGCCCAGCCGGCGCAGGCGCACCGCTTCTACGTGCAGGGGCTGCGCGCGGCGCGCCGGCACGGGCTGGTGCTGACCCGCGGCGCCGCGCTGCACGGGATGCTGCGGCTGGCGATGGAGACGGGCGCGCTGGAGGAGGGCGAGCGCTACGCGCGCGCCGCCATCCGCGCGTTCGGGCGCGGCAACCCGCGGCTCCCCGAGCTGGTGCACGATGTGGCCTACCTCTGGGTGCGGCGCGAGAACTACGTGCGCGCCATCCCTATGCTGCAGCGGCTCCTTCCCGCGCGCGTGGAGCCGGTGGAGCGCGCACTCACGCTGGCCCTCCTGGCCCGCGCCGCCGCCGGCGACGGCAACCAGCGGCTGTACCAGGAGGCGTGGCTCGACGCGTGGGCCATCATCAACCGCCGCTTCGGCGAGGAGGAGAAGCACGGCCGGGCGCTGCTGGAGCTGGCGCGCGCCTCGGCGCTCTTCCGCGACTGGGCGCACGTGGAGCAGGCGGTGCGGCTGGCCACCACGCTGGCCACGCCCGAGCCGGCGGTGGCCTCGCAGGTGGCCGAGCTCGCCACCTCGCTCCGCCGGCGCCGGCGGCGGGGCGGGCTCGCCGAGGCGCGGCTCGAGGAGCCCGTGCGCCGCGGACCCGCGCCGCGGGTGCGCCTCGACGCGGACGACGACGACGACGTGAGCGCCGAGATCGAGCAGCTCCTGCAGGCCGAGGGCTTCGTCGCGCCCGCTGCCACGCAGACGACGGAGGAATCGGCGATCAGGGGAGACGGCGGATCTCCGCGTCCCGGGGCGGAGAACGAAGCCGGCGCGGCCGCCGGGGCGGAAGGGGATGCGGTCGTGGAGATGCGCGATTCCGTCCTCGCAGCGGACGGGGAAGCGTCACACGGGGAGATGCCGGGCGGCGAGACTGGAGCGGAAGCGGACGGCGATCCGTCGGCCGGGAGTGATGGCGATGGCGGAGACGACGAAGGCGGGCGGCCACCGGAGCCGCCCGCCACGCCCGGGTAGATCCGCAGGCCGCCGCAGTCCGTCAGTCCGGGTCGTCGCATCCCTTCCGCAGCTGGTTCTTCGTGCGCTTCCACGCACCCGCGGCATCCTTGCGGTACGTCAGCCGCTGCACCCGCCGGCAGATTCCCGTGGGCCAGCTGCGCCGGTCGGTGGCGTAGCTGGTGACGGTCACGGCGATCTCCTCGTTGTCGGCCTTCACCAGGTTCAGGTGCAGCATCACCCCGTAGGCGCGGATCCAGCGGCCGCCGCTGAAGCCCGCCACCGCCTCGGGCGTGGCCGCGACCGTGCCGGTGTCCTGCAGCATGATCACGTCCTGCGGCTTCGAGATCTTCTGCGCCTGCGGCAGGCCGATGCGCGCCATCACCGTGTCGCGGTTCAGCTTCTGCTCCGCCAGCTGCCACGCGCCGCCGGCGAACGAGTTGGCGTCGATCCACAGCGGCCCCTGCGGCCGCGCGCCGCCGGAGTTCTGGCGCGCGTCCGCGTCGGCGAAGCGCACCACGTCGGGGAGGAGGGCGAAGTAGTCCTGCACGGTGTACTGGCGCCCCGAGCAGGCGGCCAGCGCCAGCAGGACCAGGGCGAACGGTCGGACGCGCTTCATCACGTCTCCGGGCGTGGCACGGTGGATGAGGTTCGATTCAGCAGATACCACCTCGCGGCGGCGGACGCAACCGCTCGCCCTCCCGCCGGGCGCGCGCGGGCGATACAATCCCCCGCCCGCGAGGTGGATGGCTGACGGCGACGCAGAGAGGCGAACGCGCGATGAAGTTCTGGAGACTGGCTCCGCGGCACGATACGCTCTGGTGGTGCGTGGAGGGGAAGGACCCGTGGTCGCCGCACCGCGAGCGCGCGTTCGGCTTCGTGGTGCGCGCCGACGACGCCGAGGCGGCGCGCTGGCTGGCGCACCAGGCAGGCGGGCGTGAGAACGAGACCATCGACGGCGTGGCCCCCTGGCTCGACGCCAACTACAGCACTTGCGAGGAGCTCCGCGCCGACGGCAGCGCCGAGGTGCTGCTGGTCAACTTCCGGCATTGAGCCGAACATCGAAAAGCTTTGTCTCACGCAGAGTTAGCAGAGTCAGCAGAGGGTGCAGCTGCGGTTCTCTGCTGACTCTGCGGCCGTTGAGCCATCTGTAATCTCCTTATCGGACATGTAATCTTAAAACTATTGCGTCCTAGGCGGAGCTTGCGCACCTTTCAGGTCCCCGCAGCGGGTCGCTGCGTTTCCAAGCCCACACAAGGAGTGAAGATGCGCAAGCTGAAGCTGGACGTCGACGCGCTGAAGGTGGAGGAGTTCGCCACCGAAGGCCCCGAGGTGGCCGCGCAGGGGACCGTGCGCGGGAACGACCAGTCGTATACGTACTGCTTCTGCCCGCACACCTGGGAGGACCTGGGGTGTGAGTCCGTCTCGGAAGACGACCAGTGCGTCTGCGAGATCCACAGCTATCTCAACGAGTTCACCTGCTACCCCGGCTGCATCTGACGCGCCGGGTGTGGACGATCTCCGCTCTCCCGAACGCGTCGCCGGGGGCCCGTTCTGACGAGCATCTCCATCTCCTGAAACTCTCCTGCTGCTCCTTCCGTACGGTTGGACGCGGAGGCGGTGAGGACACCCGCCCGCCCGGGCGAATTCCTCGTCCGTCAAGAGACTTCGATCGATGGCCCACTGGGGCCGGGAGATAGAGATGCTGGAGCAGATCCACGCCGACGCCGAAGACCAGCGCAAGACGCGCGTGATCATCGCCACCGGGATGGTGATCTTCGGGATGTACACGCTGGCGGCCGCCGCGCTGGGCGGCTGGAGCGCGATGGCCACGGTGGGGGTGATGGTCGGCAGCGCCGGCGCCGCCCTGCTGTCGACGGTGCGCACCCGCGCGACGTACGCGATCAAGCGCTTCGCGTAAGAGCAGTGCCCAGTGCAAAGTGCCCAGTGCCCAGTAGTGAGTTACTGGGCACTGGGCACTTGGTACTGGGCACTTTCAGTTGATCACACCCACGTCCGCTGGAGCGCGCCGACGCGGCCGATGCGGTCCTCGGCCAGGCGGTCCGCCGCCTTGTGCGTGGGCAGCCCCTCGGCCTCGCTCAGCTCGAACAGGCGCAGCAGCGTGCCGTAGATCTCGCCCGCCTTGCGCATCGAGCGCTCGGCCGTCCACCCGTTCAGCTCGCCGCAGACGTTGATCAGCCCGCCGGCGTTGATCACGTAGTCGGGCGCGTACAGGATGCCGCGGCGGTGCAGCTCGTCGCCGTGGCACTCGCGGGCGAGGACGTTGTTGGCCGCGCCGGCCACGATCTGTACCTTCAGCACCTTCAGCGTCTCGTCGTTGATGGTCGCCCCGAGCGCGCTGGGGGCGTAGACGTCGGCCTCCACCGCGTAGATCTCGTCGGGGCCGACCGCCGTGGCGCCGAAGTCGTGCACCACCTTCTGCACGCGCTCGGCGTCGATGTCGGTGACCACCAGGCGCGCGCCCTCGCCGGCCAGGTTCTGGCAGAGGTAGTAGCCCACGTGGCCGACGCCCTGCACGGTCACGGTGCGCCCCGCCAGGTCGTCGCTGCCGAAGCGGTGCTTCGCCGCCGCCTTGATCCCGCGGTACACGCCGTACGCCGTCACCGGCGAGGGGTCGCCCGAGCTGCCGGCGCGGCCGGTGACGTGCTCGGTCTCCATCGCCACGTATTCCATGTCGTCCACTGAGGTGCCCACGTCCTCGGCGGTGATGTAGCGCCCCTTGAGCGTTTCCACGAAGCGGCCGTGCGCGCGGAAGATCTCCTCGCGGCGCACCGTGCGGTTGTCGCCGATGATCACGCTCTTGCCGCCGCCCAGGTTCAGCCCGGCCACGGCCGCCTTGTACGTCATCCCCCGCGACAGGCGCAGCGCGTCGATCACCGCCTCGCGGTCGCTGCCGTACTGCCAGAAGCGCGTGCCGCCCAGCGCCGGCCCCAGCACGGTGTTGTGGATGGCGATGATCCCGCGGTAGCCGCACGAAGGCTCGTTGCAGAGCACCACCTGCTCGTGGCCGTGCTCGTTGATCAGCTCGAAGAGTTCCATTCCGGTCCCGTTCGTCTCGATTGCGATGTGTCGCCGGTCATGGCCGGCGGTCTTGCTGGAGGCCCTTCGATCCCGCTCGGCGGCCCGCCCTACCGGTACAGCGCGCGGGCGATCACCGTCCGCTGGATCTCGCTCGTCCCCTCGTAGATCTCCGTCACCTTCGCGTCGCGGAAGAGGCGCTCCACGGGATATTCCTTCATGTAGCCGTATCCCCCGAACACCTGCACCGCCTCGGTGGTCACGTACATGGCCGCCTCACTGGCGAAGAGCTTGGCCATGCTGGCCATCTGCACCGCGTTCTCGCCCGTGTCCTTGGCCTCCGCCGCGCGGTGAAGGAGGGCGCGGGCGGCGGAGACGCGCGTGGCCATGTTCGCCAGCTTGAACTGCATCCCCTGGAAGTCGCGGATCGCCCTGCCGAACTGCCGGCGCTCGTCCGCGTACGCCACCGCGTGCTCGAGCGCCGCCTGCGCAATTCCCACCGCCAGCGCGGCGATCCCCAGCCGGCCGCCGTTCAGCCCCTGCAGCGCGTAGGTGAAGCCCAGCCCCGGATCGCCCAGCAGCTGGTCGTCGGGAACGAACATCTCCTGGAAGGCCACGCCCACCGTCTCCGACGCGCGCTGGCCCATCTTGTCTTCCTTCTTTCCGACGATGTAGCCCTGCGTATCGGTGGGGACGATGAAGGCGCCGATCCCCTTGGTCCCGCGGCGGTCCTCGGGCGTGTCGGTGCGCACCATGGTGACGACCACGTCGCCGAAGCTGCCGTTGGTGACCCACGCCTTGGCGCCGTTCAGCACCCATCCCCCGTCGGCCCTGCGCGCCTGCGCGGCGAGCGAGGCGGCGTCGGAGCCGGAGTCGGGCTCGGAGAGCGAGAAGGCGCCCAGCAGCTCGCCACGCGCCATCGGCTTGAGCCAGCGCTCCTTCTGCGCCTCGGTCCCGTGCGCCAGGATCATCTGCGTGGGGAGCGAGTTGTGGACGCTCATCGCCACCGCCACGCTGGCGTCGCCGCGCGCGATCTCCTCGAGCGCGACCAGGTACGCCATGGTGTCGAGCCCCAGCCCGTCGTGCTCCTCGGGAAGGAGCATCCCCAGGAAGCCCAGCTCGCCCAACTTGGCGACGACGTCGCGCGGGAGCTTCCCTTCACGGTCCCACTCCTCGGCGTGCGGGCGGAGCTCGTTGTCGGCGAACTCGCGCGCGAGCTCCTGGATCTGCTGCTGTTCGGGTGTCATCACGTCACAGTGCGTAAGTGCGTGAGTGCGGAGGTGCGTTCACGCGTCGTCCCATTCGCCGCCCACGTTGGCCAGCACCTCGCAGTCGCAGTGGCCGCCGTACTCGGCCAGCCAGGGGAGCACCCGCGCCTCGTCCATCCCCCGCGACCGCAGGAACGCGCGCGTGTGGCGGAGCGTCTGGTCGCAGCCGCCCTCCAGCGCTTCGTCGAGCGCGTCGAACAGGCCACGCAGGTCGCCGTGCGAGACCGGCATCGCCGCCTCGCGCGCGGCGCGCTCCCCCTGTTTCCACGCGCGCAGCCTGGCCCTGCGCTCCGGGGCCTTCCGCGATATCTGGCCGTCCCCAGGTGATTTGCTCAACCACTGGACAAAATCGGCGTGGACGACGGGCGAGGCCGTTCGTCCGCGCGTCTCAATCGTCCCGCCCGCCCGGCCGCGCCTGGCGGAAGAGGGCGAGGATGGAGTCCTCCGCGCCGCCCTCCAGGTGCTTGCGCGCCGAGGCGAAGGGCCAGACGGCGGTGTCGTCCGGCAGCCGCACCACCCACGCGTCGCCGGTGTGGCGCCACTCGCCCGCGTACTCGGCGACGAGCGACTCGCCCAGCGCCGCGCCGACCAGCGCCGTGTACTGGTCGAGCAGGTCCGCCTCGACGGGCCGGGTGTTGTTCACGAACTCGTCGACGAACGCCACCAGCGCCTCGCCGTACTCCGCCGGTCCCCCGTTCGCCGCGACGACTTCGCGCAGCCGCTCCGCCGTCTCCCGCAGCGGTTCGACCGGATCCTCGTCGCGAATCTTCCCGCTGTCCCCAGTCCCCTGTTCCCTGTCCCCCAGCGATCGGAAGAGGTCGAGCACGGAGATCCCGCCGCCGTCACGAAGCTGCGCCTCGGTGACCCGGAAGGGGTGCACGCGCCCGCGCTCGCCCAGCTCCACCGCCCACTCGCCGTCGGCGTCGCTCCACGCGCCGCCATGGACGGCGATCAGCGCCTCGCCGAGGAACGAGCCCACCAGCGCGCTCTGCACGCGCAGCTGCTCGGGCGACTCGACGGGGCGCACGGCCTGGACGTACTGCTCGGCCCACTCCACGCCGGCTTCGTCCAGCTCCAGCTCGCGGCCGGCGTCCTTCGCCAGCTTCACGAAGAGCTCGGCGGCCTGGTGCAGGAGGGCGGGGTCGCTCACGGCTGGGCATACGAGTAGAAGCCCTCGCCCGTCTTGCGGCCCAGACGGCCGCTGGCCACGTACTTCCGCAGCAGCGGGCAGGGGCGGTACTTGTCGTCGCCCAGCCCCTCGTGGAGCACGTTCATGATGGCCAGGCAGGTGTCCAGCCCGATCAGGTCCGCCAGCGCCAGCGGACCCATCGGGTGGTTCATCCCCAGCTTCATCACGGTGTCGATGGCCTCGCGGGTGGCGACGCCCTCCATCAGGCAGAACACCGCCTCGTTGATCATCGGCATCAGGATGCGGTTCGACACGAAGCCGGGATAGTCCTGCGCCTCGGCC
Source organism: Longimicrobium sp. (assembly GCA_036377595.1). Classification (NCBI taxonomy): domain Bacteria; kingdom Pseudomonadati; phylum Gemmatimonadota; class Longimicrobiia; order Longimicrobiales; family Longimicrobiaceae; genus Longimicrobium; species Longimicrobium sp. Next base: position 44,479 of record DASUYB010000083.1, read on the forward strand.
ACCGTCTTCCCCAGCTTCTCCGACATCTCCACCACCGCGCGCGTGGTCTCGTCCGACGTGGCCAGGCCGCGGATGATCTCCACCAGCTTCATCACCGGCACGGGATTCATGAAGTGCATCCCGATGACCTGTTCGGGGCGCTTGGTGCGCGCGGCGATCTCGGTGATGGAGATGGAGGAGGTGTTGGTGGCCAGGATGGCGTGCACGGGGGCGGCCGCGTCGATCTGCTCGAAGATGCGGAACTTGAGCTCGACGTTCTCCGTCGCCGCCTCGACCACGAGGTCCGCGTCGGCCACGGCGGAGAGGTCGCCAGCGGCGGAGATGCGGGCGAGCGCGGCGTCGCGGTCGGCCTCGGTGAGCGCGCCCTTCTTGATCTGCCGGTCCATGTTCCCGGCGATGGTCGCGCGCGCGGCGTCGAGCGCCTCGGCGCGCACGTCGATCATGGTGACGTCGTAGCCGTTCTGCGCGAACACGTGGACGATCCCGTTCCCCATCGTCCCCGCGCCGATCACCGCCACCTTGCGAATATCCGCCATCGGTCGATTCCCGATCTGCTGGTTAAGTTTGTCCGTCCAACGAACATCAGAGCTGCCGCCGCCCCGCGTGCCCGCTCCCCGCGCTTCGCGCGATCCTCCTCCCAGAACCGACTGGGGGGAGGGTGATAGGGACGCGATCACCCCCGTATGTCATTCCGAGCGGAGCCGCTGCGCCGGTCCTCGCGTCTGTGCGGATGCCGGGCGGCTCCCGAGGAATCTGTGGTCCGCGTCCGAGCGAATGCCTGACTGGCGCTCGAATGCAGGCTATAGATCCTTCGGGCGCACTGACTTCCGTCACTCCGACGGTTCGGCGCAGCGCCCTCAGGATGACGTCCTTTGCTTCTTCGCCGGCCCGTACTAACCGATGCGTGGTCGTTTCGCGCGGACGCCTCGACATCGGCGCGAGGCTTCAATCCCCCAGCAGCCTCAAAGCGCCAGGAGGAGCACGAAGTAGATGGCGATGAGGCTCGCGCCGGCGGCCATCGTCCACAGGCCGGGGTTCATCGCACCGCGCGCCCGCGACCCGTCGCGCGCCTGGCGCTCGCGTTCGACGGCGATGGTGGCCGAGCGGTGCTCCAGCACGTCGCGCAGCCCCACGAAGCGCGCTCCCATCGCGCCGCTGGCGCCGAACAGCAGCGCCATCACCCCCGCGCAGAACACGGTCAGCAGCCAGATGCGTGGCCGGTCCACCGCGGGGTCCAGCCCGAGCGCACGGAACGGGAACAGCAGCGGCGTCGCCGCGGCGAAGACCACGGCCGCGAGCACGGCGCTCCCCCAGAAGCGCAGCGGCCGGCTCACAGGCGCTCTCCCACGCGGTCGTCCACCAGCGGCCGCAGCGCGCGCATCTTCGCCGACTCGCCGATCCACGGCGCGCGGAGCAGGAACACCGCGATTGCGGCGATCACCACCGTCGCCGCGATCCCCGCCTCAGGCCCGAAGTCGCCACCGGTGAGCCAGCGCGGGCCGATGGAGACGGCGCTGTACAGCGGCGTGTCGCGCATCAGCCCGCTCACCGGGAAGTCGAGCAGCGCCGACATGGTCCAGTTCCACCCCAGGTGCAGCGCGGTGCAGAACCAGAGCGAGCGCGTACGCAGATATGCGGCGCCCAGCATCACCCCGGCGAGGAAGATGTTGCCCAGCGCGAGCGCGTCGACACCCGGGTTGCGCGCATGTGCCAGCGCGAACAGTGCCGCGGACAGGAGCAGCGCGGGCCGGGCGCCGATCCCCTGCACCAGCGCCTGGAACAGGTAGCCGCGGAACAGCGCCTCTTCGGCCGCCGCGGCCACCGCGAAGAACAGGAGTGCCTGCCCCAGAGCGGCGACATATTCGGTCGCATTCCCTCCGTCGGCAACCCATCGCGCGCTTCCCGCCACGGCAAGCACACCGCTGGCGAGCGCGATCCCGCCGCCGCCGAGCAGGAAGCCGACGCCGAGGTCGCGCGGGATGGCCCGGTCGGCCGCGAACCCCAGCGCGCCGATGCGGCGCCGGTCCACGAGCGCGAGCATCAGCCACCCCGCGCCGGCCGCCGCGGCGAGCTCCACCGCCACCTGCGCGCCGAAGCCGGGGCGCACGCCGGCCAGCATCACCCCCGCGCCGATGGCGGTGAGCAGGAAGAACGTGGCGCCCAGCCACATCGCGATCCGCCACCCCGCGCGCACGCCGTACGGGCCGTAGAAGATGCGCTCCAGCAGCGAGGGCTCGGGCGGCGCCGGCGTCTCGGGGAAGCCGCCGCCGGTGTGCTCGGGTGGGTGCAGGACGGGTGATTCGATGCTCAAGCCGCTCATCATGCTGCGCCGGACGAGATTCGGCGTCTAGCGGCGAAGTCTCGTGCACGGCTGGCTATAGATCCTTCGGCCTGCCGCCGTCGTCCGCGACGCTGGTCACGGCCGGCCTCAGGATGACGGCGGGGCGGACTCCCCGCGACGTACCAACATCCCCCAAAAACGCGGCGCCGCCCGGTCCTTTGGGGACCGGGCGGCGCGGTTCGTCGGCTCAGACGCGCTCGACCGAGAGCGCGACGGCGTCGCCGCCGCCCAGGCAGAGCGTGGCCAGGCCGGTCTCGGCGTCGCGGTCCTTCATTGCGTGCAGGAGCGTGGTCAGCACGCGCGCGCCCGACGCGCCGATGGGATGGCCCAGCGCCACCGCGCCGCCGTTCACGTTCACGCGGTCCCAGTCCCACCCAAGCCCCGCGCCATCGGCCAGCGCCTGCACGGCGAACGCCTCGTTGGCCTCGATTAGGTCGTAGTCGCCGATCTCCGTCCCCGCCTTGGCCATCAGGTTGCGCACCGCCTGGATCGGCGCGAAGAACAGCTCCTTCGGCTCCACCGCGCCCGTCGAGTACGCCGTCACCCGGGCGAGGATCTGGAGATCGTGGTCGCGCGCGTACTGCTCACTGACCACGACGACGGCGGAGGCGCCGTCGTTCAGCGCGCTGGCGTTGCCGGCGGTCACCGTCAGCTGGTCGGCGGTCATCTCCTTCGGCGCGTCCTTGGCGAACGCGGGGCGCAGCTTGCCGAGTCCCTCGAGCGTGGTGTCCTCGCGCGGGTTCTCGTCCGTGTCCACCGTCACCGTCCCCTTGCGGCCGGCGATCTCCACCGGGACGATCTCGTCCCTGAACTTGCCGGCCTTGATCGCCTCCACCGCCTTGCGGTGCGAGGCCACGGCGAACTGGTCCTGCATCTCGCGGGTGACGCCGGCCTTCTTCGCCGTGTACTCGGCGTGCCCGCCCATGTGCACGTCACAGAACGCGCACCACAGGCCATCGCGGATCAGCCCGTCCACCAGCTCCTGGTCACCGAACTTCACGCCGCCGCGCATCCCGTAGATGTAGTACGGCGCGCTCGACATGCTCTCCTGCCCGCCGGCCACCACTACCTGGTTGTCGCCCGCGCGGATCGACTGCGCCGCCAGCATCACCGCCTTGAGCCCGCTGCCGCACACCTTGTTGATGGTGAGCGCCGAAACGGTCACCGGCAGCCCGGCCTTGACCGCCGCCTGGCGCGCGGGCGCCTGCCCCACGCCGCCCTGCACGACGTTGCCCATGATCACCTCGGCCACGTCCTCCACCGCGATCCCCGAGCGGGCGACCGCCTCGCGGATGGCCACGGCGCCCAGGTCCGGCGCGGTCAGCGACGACAGGCCGCCCAGGAAGCGGCCGATGGGGGTGCGCACCGCGCTGACGATCACGGGCGTGGTGCGGGGGTCACGGGCTATGTCGATCATCTCCGCCTTCCGGTTGATTGAGATCTCGGGTCCTGCGCGTATTTGCCGCCTCAGGCGGCCTCTTCCAGTCTCGTGTTCCTGCCGTCCGCCACCGCGTATCCCCACGGGGTGAACGGGTCGTGCGTGGAGACGAGCAGCCACCGCTCGTCCGTCGCCCGCTTCAGCAGCGCGCGCTTGCTCTCCAGCGTCACCAGCGGCTCCACGTCGTATCCCATGATCCACGGCAGCGGAAGATGCGCCATCGTGGGAACGACGTCCGCCAGGAAGCACCCCACCTCGCCGTCCGACGAAACCAGGACGGACTGGTGGTGCGGGCAGTGGCCGGGCGTCCGGTACACCGAAATGCCCGGAACGATCTCCACGTCGCCTTCCACCAGCTTCAGCCGCCCCGCCTCCATCACGGGATCGAAGTTGTGCGGGAGATAGCTCGCCGAGGTGCGCTCGTTCACGCGGTGCGCCCACTCCCACTCGCCGCGCTGCACGTGGTAGGCCGCGTTGGGAAAGGAGAGCCGCACCTGTCCTTCGCGATCGCGATACGTGTTGCCGCCCGCGTGGTCGAAGTGGAGATGGGTGTCGACGACGATGGAGACATCGTCCGCCGAGAACCCCGCCGCGGCGATCGCCTGGTGCAGCCGATCGGGGAAGCGGGGATCGGAGGACGCGTTCTCGACGCCATAGATGTCGAGGAACTTCTCGTTCTCCTTGTTCCCCAGCCCCGTCTCGATCAGCACCAGCGCGTCCGGCGTCTCGACGAGGAGACAACGGAGGGCGAGGGGGATGCGGTTGCGCGCGTCGGCGGGGATGCGCTTTTCCCACAACGGCTTGGGGACCACGCCGAACATGGCGCCGCCATCCAGGCGCTGCAGCCCCGCCTCGAGCGCGTGGATGCGCATCCGCCCGAGCGTGCGGGTGCGCACCAGGGTGTCCGTCGCCAGCACCGTCTCCGTCACGCCGCCTCCATCGACTTCGGGCTCTTCGTCCGCTTCTTCCGCCGCGCGCGGCGCCGCAGGAACGTCTGCAGCGAATCCCAGTCGCCCGCGCCCTGCTCCTCGGCCATCTCCAGCAGGCGGACCAGGATGCGCGCCGTGGCGACCGCGTCGTCGAGCGCGCGGTGGCGGCTCTCGATCTCCACCCCGAAGTAGAGCGCCAGCGCGTCGAGCCCGCGCGACGGCAGCTCGGGGAGGAGCTTCCGCGCCAGGCGCACGGTGCAGAGCTGGCGCCCGGCGGGGGTGGTGCCGTTGGCCGACTGCATCTCGTGCGTTAGGAAGCGCCAGTCGAAGGCCGCGTTGTGGGCCACGAAGACGCGCCCGCCGATGGTTTCCGCCACCTGCGGGGCCACCTCGTGGAAGTACGGCGCCTCCACCACCATCTCCTGCGAGATCCCCGTGAGCGCGGTGATCATGCGGGGGATGGCGCGTGCCGGGTTCACCAGCGTCGCGTACGTGTCGGTGATCTTCCCTTTCGAGACGCAGACCGCGGCCAGCTCCGTCACCCGGTGGCCGCGGAACGGCGATCCGCCCGTGGTCTCCAGGTCGACCACGCACCACTCCTCTTCCCACAGGCTCCGGCCGGGCTCCGCTGGCGCCACGTCGGGCGCGGGGACGGTGGGGCGGGGGAGGGGCGCGGAGAGCGACCACACGCCCTCGCCGGAGACGGCGAAGCGCGGGTCCGTGCCCAGCAGCGCGAACACCGCGGCCGCCGCGGCGCCCGCGCCGTGGGTGATCCCCAGCACCTTCGCGGCCACCTCGCAGGTGGGCCGCGGCGTCTCCAGCAGCTCCAGCGCGCGGCGGACGAGAATGCCGTCCGGCTGGAAGCGGACCCCGTCCAGGGCAAGGGCCAGCTGGCTCACCAGATGTCGTCGCGGCAGACGGGAAGGGTCATGCAGCGGCCGCCGCCGCCGCCCCGCACCAACTCGGCGCCCTCGAACGCGATCACCGCGCGGTCGCCGTCCTCGATCTCCACCTCTCCCGTGAGGAACTCGATCGCGTCGATCAGCCGGTAGCCGGCGGATTCCATCTCCCGCATCGTTCCCTCGTTGCGCGTGTAGCCCAGCACCACGCCCGGCCGCACCGCCACGAAGTTGCACCCGCTGGACCACTGCTCGCGCTCCTGCCGGGTCGGATGCCGGCCGCCGCACCAGATCGGCTCCAGCGGCAGCTCCACCTTCCGCAGCGCGGTGAACACGTCGTCGTACGCCTTCACCCCCTTCGCGTCGGGCTTGTAGTAGAGCACGGGGAGGCGCGAGGGGCTGAAGAAGTAGGGGGGATACACCACGCAGTGCTCGCGGTCCACCATGGTCATGATCATGTCCAGGTGGATCGCCGGGCTCTCGGCGGGAAGGACGACCACGAGGACGTGCTCGATCCCCGCCGTCCCTCTCAGGCCATCGACGAGCCCCTCGATGGCGGCGGGAGAGGAGCGCTCGGAGAGGCCCACCATCGCCAGGTCGGGGCGCAGGATCAGGACGTCGCCGCCCTCGATGGTGTAGTCGCTGCGGTGCTCGTCGGTGCCGTCGTAGATGAAGCCGCCGTTCCGGAGCAGCGGGTGGTAGAGGAAGAGCGCCTTCATCAGCAGCTCCTCGGTCCACCGCACCGCGTAGCGCATGGCGCCGATGATCACCGCGTCGTTCACCACCATGGCGGCGTCGCGGGTGAAGAACAGGTTCGGCAGCGGCGGCAGCTCCCAGCTGACCTTGTGCAGGAGCTGCGAGATCGGCCCCATCGGCGCCTCGACGCCCTCGACGAAGCGGCGGATCAGCTCCTCGCCCGGGATCTCGGCCAGCTCGCCCACCAGCGGCTCTGAAGACGCCACCTCCATCACCCGGTTGACCAGGAAGCGGCGCACCTCCGGCTCGTCGACGATGTCGGCCAGCAGCTCGCGCACGTCCAGCACCTCGGCGAAGCGCGAGAGGATGGCGCGGAAGCGCTGGTGCTCGCGCCGCGCCAGGTCCAGGTCGATGATGTCGTCGTAGAGGAACTGCTCGCGGTTGGACGGAGTCACCGCGAGCAGCTCGGCCCCCGGGGTGTGGCAGATCACCGTGCGGAGCGGCCCGATCTCCGAGGTGACGCGCACCGTCTGGGGTGTGGGCGATGAGGTCGGCATAGATGGAAAAATCTAGCCGCGCGCCGGAGGGGCGGCAACACGGATTCCGCCGACCCGGCCGTCCATGGAGAGAGAGTTTCGCGGCCGATGCCGGACTCCGGACCCGCCCTGATTCCCGGCGAATGAATTCGCGGCAACAAGGGCACAAAGTCCCTGCGGGACTGCGGCCGCGGCATCGAGCTGCCGGGGAAGCGCTTGTCCGGCGCCGATCGGCAGGATGAGCCTCCGCCTGAACGCCGGCATCCCGCGCCGGCCTTGCCCCACAGTCCGCGAAGCGGACTTTGTGCTGTTGTCGCCGTGGCTTCAGCCGCCCGGACCGATGCTCGGAAGCCTACCCCGCCTTCCCGTTCGCCAGCGCGAAGGACAACCCCTCGAGCTCCAGCGTGACGTCGACGTTGCGCAGGGTGACGCCGCGGGGGACGCGCAGCCGCACGGGGGCGAAGTTCAGCAGCGCCTTCACGCCGGCGGCGACCACGCGGTCGACCACGCCCTGCGCCGCCTCGGCGGGAACGGCCACGATGGCGATCTCCACGCGGCGCTCGCGCAGGGTGGCGTCCAGCTCCTCGTCGGGCTGCACGGTCAGGCCGCCCCAGCTCTGGCCGATCTTGGCCGGGTCGGCGTCGAACACCGCGCTGATGTGGAAGCCGCGCGCCTCGAAGTCGCGGAAGCTGCTGAGGGCGGATCCCAGCCGTCCGGCGCCGATCACCGCCACGTTCCAGGGGCGCGTGAGCCCCAGGATCTGCCGGATCTCGCGCAGCAGCTCGGGCACGGAGTAGCCCATCCCGCGCTTGCCGAACGACCCGAAGAGCGACAGGTCCTTGCGCACCTGCGCCGAGGTGGTGCCGCCGCGCCGGGCCAGCTCGCCGCTGGAGATGGTCTCCGCCCCCGCGGCCTGGGCCTCCTGGAGAAAGCGCAGGTACAGCGAAAGCCGGCGCACCGCCGACTCGGAGATCTTCTTCATGCCATGAACCACGCTGCGACTCGCGCGCCGCCGCGCGAACAACGCCGGCCGCGAGAAGGCTTGTGAAATCATTCACAAGATAGGGCGGAGATCCGGGAACGTCAACGCACAGAATCCGATCCTGGTCTGATCGAGAAAAAGAAAGCCTCACGCAGGGTTAGCAGAAAGCAGTGATTGAAGCTGCTTTAACCTGCTAACCCTGCGTGAGGCTTTTCTTTGACTGGACTCGGCGCGGGATCGGAGTGCCTCAGCCCGCCACGGTCTCGCCCGCCAGCTCCTTGCGCGCGATCTCGATCCACGGCTTCTGCGCCTTGCGGTAGTGGCCGGGTGAGACGCGCGCGTGGCGGACGATGGCGTCGAACAGCGCGTGCGCCTCGGAGGTGCGGCCGAGCTGCTTCAGCACCAGCGCGTACCGGCAGCGCGCCTCCTCGCCCACCACCGGGCGGGTGAGCAGCGCCTCGTACTCGCGCGCCGCCGCGTCCAGCTCGCCCGCGTCCTCGTAGATGCGCGCGCTCAGCAGCAGGTGGTCGGTGGTCGGCGCAGGCACGTTGGCGCGCAGCTGCTCGTACGTCTCGCGCGCCTCGTCCAGGCGCCCCACCGCGTGGTAGGCGGCCGCCAGCTCGTACAGCAGCGGCGGATCGTCGGCATACATCCCCACCAGCGACTGGCGGTACACGGCGATGGCGTCGTCGGCGCGGCCCACGCGCAGGTAGCCGCGCGCCAGCTCCATCCGGTTCACGTGGCTGTTGCTGAGCGCCACCTGGTCTTCCAGCCGCTGGATCTCGGCCGCGGGGTTGATGCGCTCCTTCACCCTGCGCGCGGTGGAGCCAATCGTATCCCGCGCGCGCATCTCCGGCAGGTACTCCACGAACAGGTAGATCAGGCTGCCGACGAAGGGGAAGAAGACGATCAGGAAGAGCCACGCCGGCTTCCCGTTGCGGATGCAGTGCACCGCGAAGAACACCTGCACCGCCACGATCAGCAGGGAGGGCAGATAGAAGAGGGACGGGAAGAACATGGGTCGGCCCCGGCGGGCGTGGGACGTGGAGCGGAGACGTGGGGGATGCGAACAAGATCGGACCGAACGGAGCGCCGCGCAACTGCGCCGGCGCCTTCGTCCTGTCCGTCGTGGGGATGGTGGGATGGAGATTGCCGCGGATCCGCCGCTCAGTAGCAGATGCCGGAGATTGCGCGGACGTGCGCGTTGCGCTCCAGCGCGTGCAGCATGAAATCGGCGACGTCCGCGCGCGACACCTTCGGGAACCAGCGCCCCTTCGCGGCGTCCGGTCCGGTACGGTACTTCGCCGTCAGGCGCCCGTCCGTCAGCCGCCCCGGGCGCACGATGGTCCAGTCCAGCTTCGAGTCGCGGACCTGTTCCTCCGCCGTTTCCTTGTCCGCGAAGATGTGCTTCAGCAGGGTCCGCAGCAGGATCCAGTTGTAGAGCGGCCCGAGCTGCCCCTTGCTGTCGCCGACGCCGAGCGACGAGACGAAGAGGAGCCGCCGCACCTTCCGCTCCTCCATCGCCGCCAGCAGGTTGCGCGTGCCGTCGGAGAGGACGGTGTTCGGCTTGGTGTTGTTCACCCCCAGGGCCGAGAGCGCCGCGTCCTGCCCCGCCACCGCTTCGGCGACGGCCGGCGCGTCCAGCACGTCGCCCTGCACCACCTCCAGGCGGTGGTGGATCACCTTCAGCTTGTCGGGGCTGCGCACAAACGCGCGCACGGTGTGGCCGTGGCCGAGCGCCTGTTTCACCAGCTCGCGCCCGGTGCCGCCGGTCGCGCCGAACACCACCACGTTCATCCCCCGCCTCCTCCCCTCCCGGTGATCGCTGGGCCGCGCACCTCCGCGAAGGATGTGCCGCGCGGACGAATCACGTCGTCCTCCGTTGACTCCGTTCCCTCCGTGTGATTCTATCAGACGATCGCAGTCTCTCACGCTCTCATCGGAGAAACCACCCCGCCATGCCCGAGCTGCCGGACGTCGCCGTCTACATCGAAGCGCTGGAGAAGCGGATCGCCGGTGAGACGCTGCTCGGCATCCGGCTGGCAAGCCCGTTCGTGCTGCGCACCGTGGAGCCGAGGCCGGCGGAGATGACCGGGCGGCGCGTCGTCGCTCTCCACCGCGTGGGGAAGCGGATCGCCATCGAGCTCGAGGGCGAGCGCTTCATCGTCATTCACCTGATGGTCACGGGTCGGTTCCGCTGGCTGGCGAAGGGCGCCAAAGTGCCCGGGAAGATCGGCCTCGCCGCGTTCGATTTCACGAATGGCGCGCTCGCGCTCACCGAGGCGGGGTCGAAGCGCCGCGCCTCCATCCACCTGCTCGCCGGGGCCGAAGCGCTGCGCGCGATGGATCCTGGCGGAATCGACGTGATGGCGGCGTCGACGGAGGAGTTCGCGGCCGCGCTGCGGAGCGGGCGGCACACGCTCAAGCGCTCGCTCACCGACCCGCACGTGTTCAGCGGGATCGGCAACGCGTACTCGGACGAGATCCTGCACCGCGCGCGGCTTTCGCCCGTGCAGCTGACCACGAACCTGTCGGACGACGAGGCGGCGCGCCTCCATGCCGCGGTTCGCGACACGCTGGCGGAGTGGACCGAGCGCCTGCGTCGCGAGACCGGCGACGGGTTCCCGGAGAAGGTGACGGCGTTCCACCCGGCGATGGCCGTGCACGGGAAGTACGGCCGGCCGTGCCCCGTCTGCGGCGCGCCGGTGCAGCGCATCCGCTACGCCGAGAACGAGACCAACTACTGCGCCCGCTGCCAGACCGGCGGCCGCCTCCTGGCCGACCGCTCGCTCTCGCGCCTGCTCAAGGGCGACTGGCCCCGCAGCATCGACGAGTTGGAGTGAGCGGTTCCCGCCGCTCGGATCGAGGGGGACGGGCTTCGGAAACCATTCATATTGTCCTGACTGTGTAATAGTGCAGGCGCCGCTTGCACTATTGCACAATCAGGACGACGCGTCGTGGGCGCTGGCCGGCCGCATCACGGATTCGACCTCGGCGGCGAGCTCGGCCGCGGTCGGCAGGACGCCGCGGAACGGTGCGGGGAGCGGGCCTTGCAGCCGGTACGTCGCCACGCCGATCGGGCGCGTGATGTCGCGAAGCGAGTACTCCACCACCACGTCGTTGCGGTCGGTGCAGAGGATGATGCCGATGCTCGGCTGGTCGGCAGCTCCACGCAGCTGATCGTCGAGCGCGGCCAGGTAGAAGTTCATCTTGCCGACGCTCTCCGGAACGAAGCGTCCGACCTTGAGCTCGATGGCCACGTAGCAGTGCAGCCGGATGTGGTAGAACAGGAGGTCCAGGAAGAACTCCTGTCCGCCCACCTCCAGCCGGTGCTGCCGGCCCACGAACGCGAAGCCCACCCCCAGCTCCAGCAGGAAGTTGAGGATGCGTTCGGTGAGCGCCCGCTCGATCTCCTGCTCGCGCACCTCTCCCTCGAGCGTGAGGAACTCGAACGAGTAGGGGCTCTTCAGCAGCGCGGAGGCGAGGTCCGAGTCCGGCGGGGGCAGCGTACGGTCGAAGTTGTGGATCGCGCGCCCCTGCCGATGCACCAGGCCGCTGCCGACCTGGTGCAGCAGCACGTTCCGCGACCAGCCGTTCTGGATGCACTGGCGTGCGTACCAGAGCCGCTCGGCGGGTGACGGGACCTTCTCCAGAAGGGTCACGTTGTGGTACCAGGACAATTGTGCAAGCACCTCCTGCACAATTACACAGTCCGGCCACTCTTCCGCGAACCTCTTCATGTACTTGAGGTTGCGCGGCGAGAATCCCTGCTGGCCGGGGAACGCGGCGCGCAGGTCGGCGGCCAGGCGATCGATCACCCTCGTGCCCCACCCCTCACGATCCTGGCGCTCCACCAGGTCGCGGCCGATCTCCCAGTACAGCAGCACTAGCTCGCGGTTTACGGACACCGCCGCGCGCAACTGCGCCGAGCGGATGCGCTCCTTCAGCGCGTGCAGGAACTCGTGGTAGACGTCGGGCACGGGAACGAGCGTGGCCATGGACGCATCCGAGTTGAACGTGTGGAGCAATTCTTTAGGGACCTAAGATGCTATCTCATGTGCTGCTTAGTGTCAAGTTCTCCGTTTTGGACGGCTCGTGAAGCAGCAACGCCTCCGGTCCGCCGGGGACCGGAGGCGATCTGTCGTGCTGAATGTGCAATTGTGCAAGCGCCGCTTGCACTAAGCTACACCCCTGACGCTTTAGTCGCGACTAGCTGTTTGTCGCGGCGGCGCCGGTGAGGCGGGTTTCGCGGATGTCGATGCCGCGCTGGCGCAGCGCCTCGATGTACGGCTCGGGCGGGACGCCCTCGTCCGGCGTCCACACGCCGGGCTCCACGTCGCCCGCGGCCTGCAGCGCGCCGGTGATCGCGAGCGAGTAGCCGGTGGTGCGCATCATGGCCGTGATCCCCGTCTCGGGATCGAAGCGGTCGAGCAGGTCCCAGCGCAGGAGCAGGTCGTCGCCGTCCTTCTCGCCCTCCACCTCCACGCGGAGCGCGACCAGGTCCGGGCTGCGGCGGGGGTCCTTCGTCAGCTTCTTCCCGGCGACGGCGATGAACAGGTCGCGCGGGACCACGCGCTGGCCCTTGACGTCGACCGGGTCGAGGCCGAGCAGCCCGAGCTCGCGGACGGCCTCCATGATCTTCGCGTGGCCAGGGTAGCGCAGCGTCTTGTACTCCATCGTGGGCACGTCGCCCTCGTAGCGCTGTGCCATCGTCGACAGCCCGCCCGCGGTGTGGAACGCCTCGAGCATGCCCACGCCGGGGAAGTCGATCTCCTCGATCTCCGAGAGGGCCGTGACCTGCATGGGCTGGCCGTCGCGCAGGACCCAGGAGAGCGTAGTGTAGTAGTCGAGCACGCCTTCCATGCTGTACACGATCTGGTAGTTCAGCGGCGGCTCGGGGCTCTGCGGCAGCCCGCCTACCTTGATGCGCACGGCGCGCACCGTGTCCATCCGCCCGATCCCGTACTGCGCCAGGATGTTCACCATCCCCGGCGCCAGGCCGCTGTCGGGCACCGCGCTCACGCCGCGCTCGCGGGCGCGCTCGTGCTGCCCCTTCTGCTGCAGCACGATCTCGGTGTTGCCGCCCAGGTCGCTGTAGTGCGCTCCGCAGTCGATCGCGGCGACCAGCATCCCCAGGTTGAAGTGGTAGGGGAAGGCGTTCATCACTGCGGCGGCGCCCTCCATCACGTCGCGCACGGCGCCGCGGTCGTTGGCGTCCAGCCGCACGGCGGTCAGCCGGCTGCCCAGGTACGGCTTCAGGAACTCGGGAAGCGCGTCCACCCGCTGGTCGGCGATCACCACGTCGTGGTCGGTGTGCCTGAGCAGGTCGTACGCGCACGCGCTCCCCTGCTGACCCGCTCCGAGCACCAGCATCCGCATGATGCAGCTCCTTGATTGGCAAAAAGATCGAAGGTCCCGGACGCGGGGCGGCGCCGGGACTTGGGCACGCAGGCGCGGCACCCGGCCGCGCGCGAGAGGCGCGGATTATAGCGGACGCGGCAGGCCGACGCAAAGCGGGCGCCACCCTCCCGCGCAGGAACACGGCTTCGCGGGAGATGGTAGATCGGCGCGGGGATCAGCGAGCCTGCGACGGGGAGAGGTGGATGATGCGGAGATGGAGATGCGCCCGTATCACCCCCTGAACAGACGAATCTCACGCGGAGCCGCGGAGCCGCGGAGGAACGTCTGCACTCCTCCGCGGCTCCGCGTCTCCGCGTGAGAAAGCTTTGAGCGCCTTACTCGCCGGGGGAGACGAGGTCGAGCACGTCTTCCTGGCGATGCAGCAGCACGTCGGGCCGCTCGGCCAGCAGCGCCTCGCGCGGGAAGGGGCCCCAGAGGGCGGCGGCCGTGCGGGTTCCCGCGGCGCGGCCGGACGCCATGTCGTGCGGGCTGTCGCCAACGAACAGCGCCTCGTCCGCGGACACGCCCAGGCGCTCGAGCGCGACGAGGACGGGGTCCGGGTGCGGCTTGGGGTTGCCGACGTCCTCGGGGGTGATGATGACGTCGAAGTGGTCGGTGATGCCGCAGAGCCCCATCCCCCGCAGCGTGCTGCGGCGATGCTTGCTGGTGACGATGGCAAGGGCGACGCCGCGCCGCGCCAGCTCCGCCACCGTCTCTGCCGCGCCGGGGAAGGGGCGCAGCAGCTCGTCGTGGATCTGGTCCTGGAACGCGCGGTAGGTGTGGAGCATCGCCTCGGCCTCGCCGTCGTGGCGGGCGAAGCGGGCGATCTGCGTCTCCAGCGGCGTTCCGAAGCCGGCCAGCCACTCCTCGTCGGGCGGGCACTGGCCGAGGTGCGTGGACATCGTGTGGCGGTAGCAGCGCATGATCAGGTCGGTGCTGTCCGCCAGCGTCCCGTCGAAGTCGTAGAGCACGGCGCGCACGCCGTTCTTCGTCGCAATCACCATCGATCCCCATCTGAAAACGATGAAGCGCCCGCGCGGCAGCTCGCCGTCGGCGCTTCGCATCTCCCAACAATACGCCGGAGATCTACGAGCCGTTCCCGTCCCTTGTCCCCTGCTGTTCTCCGCTGTGCCAGCGGCGGCCGACGGCGTGCTCGATCTCCAGGTGGTCCAGCACGCGCGCCACCACGAAGTCGACCAGGTCGTCGATGCTGCGCGGGCGGTGGTAGAAGCCGGGCGCGGCGGGCATCACGGTGGCGCCGGCACGCGTCAGCCGCGTCATGTTCTCCAGGTGCACCAGCGAGAGCGGCGTCTCGCGGGGGACGAGGATGAGCGGGCGGCGCTCCTTCAACGCCACGTCCGCGGCGCGCTCGACCAGGTTGCGCGAGGTGCCGGCGGCGATGGAGGCAAGGGTGCCCATGCTGCACGGGCAGATCACCATCCCGCGCGACGGCGCGGAGCCGGAGGCCGGCGTGGCACCGCGGTCCAGCGCGTCGTACAACTCCACGCGGCTCCAGTCGCCCGTGGCGGCGCGCAGCGCGTCGAGTCCGTCGATCCCCGTCTCTTCGGCCAGCAGCCGCCAGCCGTAGCTGGAGACGATCAGCCGCAGCGGCGTGCCCGTCTCGTTGAACGCGCGCAGCAGCCGCACCGCGTACGGCGCGCCCGACGCCCCCGTGATCCCGAAGGTGACCGGCGCGCCGGGCGTGCTCCTCACCGGAACACCCTCTCCGCCAGGACGATCAGGAAGAACACCACCGAGATAGCGCCGTTCACGTTGAAGAACGCCGCGTCGATGCGCGAGAAGTCGTCCTTGCGCACCAGGCTCTGCTCGTAGGCGAGCATCACCGCGATCACTGCCACGCCGAAGAAGTAGAGCAGCCCCAGGTCCGCGTCCAGAAACCCCAGCGCGGCGAAGCAGGCGGCGCTGAGGAGATGGAGGACGCGCGACACCGCCAGCGCGCCGCCCGCGCCCAGCGCGGCGGGGACGGAGTGCAGCCCCTCGCGGCGGTCGAACTCGATGTCCTGCAGCGAGTAGAGGATGTCGAACCCCGCCACCCAGCAGAGCACCGCCCCCGCCAGCGCGAGCAGCATCGCCGGCGGCTGGCTCCAGCGCCCGGCGACAGCCAGGTACGCGCCCACGGGGGCGATGGCCAGCGCGAACCCGAGCACCAGGTGCGCCCAGCGGGTGAAGCGCTTGGTGTACGAGTAGAAGAACACCCACCCCAGCGCGAACGGCGAGAGGATCAGGCAGATGCGGTTCAGCAGCGCCGCGCAGAGGATGAACACCACGCTGGCGATGACTACGGAGATGGTGGCCTGCGACACGGTGAGCTTCCCCGCGGGGATCTCGCGCATTTGCGTCCGCGGGTTCCGCGCGTCGATCGCGCGGTCGGCGATGCGGTTGAAGCCCATGGCCGCGAAGCGCGCGGCGGTGAACGCCGTCAGGATCAGCAGCACGTCCACGACGGTGATCGCCGCGTGGTAGCTGGCCAGCGTGGCGCCCACCAGCGCGAACGGCATGGCGAACAGCGTGTGCGGCAGCTTGACCAGGTTGCTGTAGTCCACCAGCCGCCCGGTGCCGCGGATGTGCTGGCCTTCCAGCCGCTCCAGCTTTGCGTCGCTCGACATCTCCACCTCAGTTCACCGGCACCGCACCTGGTGCCTGGATGTGCCTGCATCCGCCGTAAACTTTCACGTCGATCGCACCGCGTGAAGTCGTGCAGCGAAAGCTGATCTGCTCGTACTTGCCATCGACCTTCTTCAGCACGCGGACGCGGAGTGGTCGCGGTTTCCGCGGGCGATCGGGATCGAGTCCCCACCGCGCCGCGGAGAACGCACACACTCCGGCGAATACCTGCTCCGACGTCGTTCCAGGCGGCGGGAACAGGCGGACGCCGTCGCGCTCCCACGTGCGCCAGTCGGTCGGGTCCGGAGCCGGCTTGTCGTTCATCATCACTCCAGCGGTTCGATGCCCAACCTGTCCCACAGCTTGTCGACGCTCGCCTTCACGTCCTCCGACATCTCGATCAGGTCGGGCCAGGGGCGGGTGAAGCCTTCCTCGGGCCACTTGCGTGTGCCGTCGATCCCCATCTTGCTGCCGAACGCGGGGAGCTGCGACGAGTGGTCCAGGTCGTCCACCGGGCCGCGGGTGAAGCGCACGTCGCGCTCGGGGTCAATGTTCCCCAGCGTATACCACCATGCCTCGAAGGGGTTCTGCACGTCGATCCCCTCGTCCACCACCACGATCACCTTGGCCAGCGACATCAGCCCCATCCCCCACAGGCCGTTCATCACCTTCCACGCCTGCCCCGGGTACTCCTTGCGGATGGAGACGAAGACCAGGTTGTGGAAGACACCCTCCGGCGGCATGTGGTAGTCCACGATCTCTGGGATCGTGAGCTTCGCCAGGGGGAGGAAGATGCGCTCCGTGGCGCCGCCCAGGTACACATCCTCCACCGGCGGCCGGCCAACGAGGGTGGCGGGATAGACGGGATCCTCCCGCATCGTCACCGTGGTGACGTGGAAGACGGGGTACGGGTCCTCGAGCGTGTAGAAGCCCGTGTGGTCGCCGAACGGGCCCTCGATGGCCAGCTCCTCGTCGGTGTCGACATAGCCCTCCAGCACGATCTCCGCCTCGGCGGGGATGGTGAGGTCCGCGGTGATGGCCTTCGCGGTGTAGACCGGCTCGCGGCGCAGGAAGCCGCCGAACAGGTACTCGTCGATCCCCGGCGGCAGCGGCGCGCTCGGCGTGTACATGGTCGCCGGATCGCCGCCGATGGCGACGACGACAGGCATCTTCCCCCCGCGCTTCTTCTTCCACGCGCGGTAGTGCGCGGCGCCGCCCTTGTGCCGCTGCCAGTGCATCCCCGTGGAATCGGGCCCGAACACCTGCATGCGGTACATGCCGATGTTCTGCACACCCGTGTCGGGGTCCGCGGTGACTACCATCGGCAGGGTGATGAAGGGGCCGCCGTCCTTCGGCCACGTCTTCAGCACGGGGAGCCGCGTGAGGTCGAACTCGCCCTCGCGCAGGATCACCTCCTGGCAGGGCGGGCGCCCCTTGTACGGACGCGGCGGCACCTTGGCCAGCTCGGCCAGCTTCGGCAGCAGCTGCACCTTCCCCCACAGCCCCTTGGGGATCTCGGGCTTGATCAGCTCGGCGATGCGCGTCGCGTGCTCCTCGACGTCCTTCACCCCCAGCGCCTCGGCGATGCGCCGCCAGCTGCCGAAGACGTTGATGGCCACGGGGATGTCGCTCTCCGTGCCGTCCATCAGGATGGGGCGCTCGAAGAGCAGCGCGGGGCCGCCGCCGGGAAGCTTCATGGTGCGGTCCGCGATCTCCGCCATCTCCAGGTCCACGGAGACGGGGTGCCGCACGCGCACCAGCTGTCCGGTGCGGTCGAGGTGGCGGAGGAACTCGCGGAGGTTCTGGAAGGCCATCTATCTGCTGGTCTGGAACGAATCTCTGACGCCGGGCCGACCATCGATCGCTGCGCAGCCTCCGGTCCGCCCTCACCCGGCTCGCTTAGGCTCGCCCCCCTCTCCCGATAACGGGAGAGGGTTGAGACACACGTCTACATCTGCACGAGTTACCTACATCCGCCCGCGTCGAGCTCTGCGCCTCACGCGGATGCCGATGCCCCAGTCCCGCAGGGACTTTGTGCCGTTGTTGCCGCGAATTCATTCGCCCGGCAAGCCCCGGGCGGGTGGAAACTCTCCGGCCTACCTCGCCACCACCGTCTGGGCGACGATCATCAGCAGGCCGTAGGAGAGGTACATCACCCCGCCGATGAGCAGCGCGCGCTTGGCGATCTTCATCTGGTAGAGGCCCACGGGGTCGAAGAACCCCTCGGGCTTCCACAGCGCGCCGGGGTTGATCGGCACGCCTTCGAGCTTGTGGCGCGTCCACGCCAGCACCTGCAGCGCCGCCGACGCCACGCAGCAGGCGATGAACGAGAAGAAAAGGAGCGTGCCGAACGTCGCCAGGAAGCGGGTCACGCGCGCACTCCCCAGTGCAGGGCCGCGATCCCGCCCGACAGCGTCTTCCACCCCACCTCGCGGAAGCTGGCGCGCTCCAGCTTCGCGGCCAGCTCCTTCGGCTCGGGGAACTCGCGCACGCTCTCGGGAAGGTAGGTGTACGCGGTGTTGTGCTTCGACACCAGGCGGCCGACCAGCGGCAGCACCTTCAGGAAATAGCCGAGATACAGGGCCCGGAACGGCTGCCACTGCGGCGTGGTGAACTCCAGGATCACCAGCCGCGCGCCGGGCTTGAGCACCCGTGCCATCTCCGCGAGCCCCGCGTCGAGATCCGCCAGGTTGCGCACGCCGAACCCGACCGTCGCGCCGTCGAACGCGGCGTCGCCGAAGGGGAGGGTGAGCGCGTCGGCGCAGGCGGGCTCGATCGCAAGCTTTTCCAGCTTCGGCGCGCCCCGCTCCAGCATGGCGAAGGTGAAGTCGCTCCCCACCACGCGCCCGCGGAAGCCGTCGCGGCGGGCGAGCTCCACGGCCAGGTCCAGCGTTCCCGCGCAGTTGTCCAGGTACGTCCCCGCGGGCGCGCGCTCCCACCCCAGCCGGTCGACGGCGCGGCGGCGCCACGCGCGGTCGACGTTGGCGGAAAGGAGGTGGTTCAGCAGGTCGTAGCGCGGCGCGATGGAGGAGAACATCCGCCGCACCGCGGCCGCCTTCTCCTCGCGCGCCGGCAGCACCGCGGATCGCGCGGCTGGGGTCGGCATGTCGTAAATCCGTCTCTCCCTGTAGAATAGAGGCCGGGAAAGCTATCCCCCGCCCCCCTCGCGAGCAAGGCTGCGGCGCCCGGCTGAAACTCTCCGCGCGCCGACGCCGTAGGGTGCGCCCGAGGGTTGGGAACCTTGCCTCACTGGCATCAAGAGATTGAACGCGACGTCGCTTACGGATCACGATCTCGTCGTCCGCGCCCAGAAGGGAAGCGAGAAGGCGTATCGCGAGCTGCTCGGCCGCTATCAGCGCCCGGTGTTCTCCCTTATCTACCGCATGGTCCGCGACCGCGAACAGGCCGAGGACCTTGCGCAGGAGACCTTCGTGCGCGTGTTCAACAACATCGACCGCTACGACCCGGCCTACAAGTTCTCCAGCTGGATCTTCAAGATCGCCACGAACCTGACGATCGACTACATCCGGCGGAAGGAAGTGCCCACGGTCTCCCTCGACGGCTCGCGGTATGCGACCAGCGCCGAGGACATCGAGGCCAGCACCATCACCGTGGAGAGCGACGAGGAGAACCCCGAGGAGCTGCTGGAGGCGCGCGAGTTGGGCGCCGAGATCGAGCTGGCCATCGGCAAGCTGCGGGCGGAGTACCGGCAGGCCATCGTGCTGCGGCACATCGAGGACCTGCCGTACGAGGAGATCGCGCAGATCATGGCGCTCCCGCTGGGCACGGTGAAGACGTACATCCACCGGGGGCGCAAGGAGTTGCAGGAGATGCTGGCGCACACGCGGGTGTAAGGAATGAGTCCTGAGTCCTAAGTCCTAAGTCCGGGTGGGTTCGGCGTGGACTTCGGACGCGGGGGCCGGGGACTGGATGGAGCACCAAGGACTTAGGACTCAGGACTTAGGACTGAGATTCTGAAACCCGAAGGCAGCTGCTCACGTAGGGAGCCACACATGGAAGCCGGACGAGGAACACCGTGACGAACGAAACCGCACATCTGCCGAGCTGGACGCTCGAGGAGCTCGCCGAGGACACCCTCTCCCACGCGGAGAAGGCCCTCGCGCTGGAGCACGTGCGCCAGTGCCAGCAGTGCGCAGCCGAGGTCGACGCGCACCGCGCGCTCTTCTCGGCGCTCGGCCGGCTTCCCACCTGGAACCCATCGCCCTCGTTCGCCGACGCGGTGATGGCGCGGGTGCTGCTGCCCGCCGCCGTTCCCGAGGCGGTGCTGCGCCGGCGCTGGCTGCCGAAGACCGCGCGCGGATGGATGATGGGCGGCGTGGGCGTGCTGGCCCCGCTCCTTCCGCTGGTGGCGCTCCTGGGCTGGCTGACCGGCCAGGGGATGACGCCCGGCGCGCTGTTCGGCGTGGCCCGCCACTGGGTGACCGACGCGGTGTGGGGGCTGCTGGTGCGGGTGACTGGCGCGGTGGTCCGCAGCGGCTTCTGGGAGTGGCTGGTGACCACCGGCAACAACCTGGTGGGCGGCACCCGCGGGCTGTCCGCGGCGGCCGTGGTGTTCGCGATCGCAATCCCGCTCTCGGGCTGGATGATGGTACGACTTCTCAGGACCCCGGTTGGGGGGATGACCCATGCGCACTGATATCCTCAAGTTTTCCGCGCTGGCGCTGGCGCTCGCGTCGGCACCCGCGCTCCGGGCGCAGGGTGCCCCCGCCGCCCCGCCGGCTCCGGCCGCGCAGGCGGCCCCGGCTCCGGCCGACGTGATGCCGCCGCCCCAGGCGCCTGGCGCCCCGGCGGCGCCCGAGGCGCTCGGGCCGGCCACGGCGGCGCCCGCGCCGGCGGTGCCCCAGCCCGAAGGCAGCCAGATCTCCCTCAACGGCCTGACCATCCCGCGCGGCAAGGTGGTGGACGGCGACGTGGTGGCCCCGTTCGGCGATGTGCGCGTCGAGGGCGAGGTGATGGGCGACGTGACGGTGGGCAAGGGCGACCTGATCCTGGCCAACGGCGCCACCATCCACGGCGACGCGGTGGTCAACGGCGGCGGGCGGCTGCTGAACGAGGGCGGCCGCGTGTTCGGCGAGATGCGGGTGAACAGCGACGCCGACGAGGGCGGCGCCGACGCGGCCCCCGGCCGGGGCGAGCGCGCCCGCAGCGCCGAGGCCATCCGCATGGGCCGCGGCTGGTGGGGCTCCATCGGCGAGGGTGTCGAGGGGCTGATCTCCACCCTCACGCTCGGCCTGATCCTCTGCGGGATCGGCGCGGCCATCGTCTTCTACGCGCTGCCGCAGCTCGAGCGGGTGAGCCACACCGTGCGCCGCGACACGGCGCGCGCGGCGGGGATCGGGATCGCGGCCAACTTCCTGTCGATCCCTGCCTTCATCATCGGCATCGTGGTGCTGTGCGTGACCATCGTCGGCATCCTCCTCCTCCCGCTCTTCATCCCCCTGTTCTGGGTGGCCATCGCGGCCGCGGCGGCGTTCGGGGTGGTGGCGGTGGCGCACGCGCTGGGCGAGCGCACCGCCGAGCAGAGCGGCTCGTTCGAGTCGCTGCGGCGCAATGCCTACACCTACGTGTTCACCGGCGTGGCGGTGCTGCTGGTGCCGCTGTTCTTCGCGCACCTGCTGGAGCTCACGGGCTTCCTGGGGTGGCTGGGGGACCTGGTGGAGCTGCTGGGGAACCTGATCCTGTGGCTGGCGGCCACCATCGGCTTCGGCGCGGTGGTCATCACCCGCGCCGGCACGCGCGCCGGCTGGCCCTGGCGGCCGCGGGCGGGCGGGTACGACCCGATCTTCGACGAGGAGCCGGCGTTCGACCGTGCCGGGAGCGCGGCCGGTGTCTGACCTCCGCCGCCCCGCCCGCGCCGTCCTGGCGCTGACGGCCGCCGCCGTGCTCGCCGGGTGCGGGCACGAGGCCGAGGCCAACCAGCGCTCGCACCGCATGCGCAGCATCACCAGCGCCCGGCAGGTGCAGGGCGAGAAGGCGCTGGACGTGCGGGTGCAGTACGGCTTCGGCACGCTGGAGGTGCAGCCCGCCGCGGGCGACCTGCTGTACCGGATGGACCTGCGCTACGACGACCAGCAGTTCCGCCCGGTGTCCGAGTACGATCGCGCCGCGGGGAAGCTGCGGTTGGGGGTGGAAGGCCGCGAACGCGGCGGCCGGGGCGAGCACGGCGACGCGGAAGACGAGCACGCCAGCGTCTCGCTGGCGCCGTCGGTGCCGATGGACCTGTCGCTGCAGTTCGGCGCGGGGAAGACCGAGGCGGAGCTGGGCGGGATGTCGCTCACCAGCCTGTCGCTGACGACGGGCGCCAGCAACACCGTGGTCGCCTTCTCCCGTCCCAATCGCGTGCCCGCGCGCCAGGTGAACGTGCAGGCGGGCGCCGCGGAGCTGCGGATGACGGGGCTGGGGAACACGCGCGCCGAGCGCTTCGAGTTCCAGGGCGGGGTGGGCCAGGCCACGCTGGACTTCAGCGGCGCGTGGGACCGCAACGCCACGGCGCGGGTGCAGATGGGCGTGGGCGCGGTGCGGCTGCGGCTGCCGCGCTCGCTGGGGGTGCGGGTGAGCAAGAGCTCGTTCCTGTCCTCCTTCGACCCCACGGAGATGGTGAAGCAGGGCAACGCCTGGTACTCGCGCAACTGGAGCCAGGCGCCGCACCGGCTGGAGATCTCGATCGACGCCGCGGTGGGGTCGATCGACATCGACTGGGTGGACTGAGACTTCAACGCGTGCTGCCTGGAGGGGACCGATGATCGGCGCGCTGGTGGGATTTGTCGTGGTGGCGGTGCTCGCGGTGGTGGCCCTCGTGGCCGTGATCGCGCTGCTGGGGGTGGTGATCGGGGTCGTGGCGGGGCTGGTGGGGCTGGCGTTCAAGCTGCTGCCGTTCCTGCTGCTCGGCTGGCTGGCGGTGAAGCTGATCCGCCGCGTGGAGCGTCCGCGCCGTGGCGTGCTCTCCGCACGGGACCGCGCCTGGCTCGACTCGCCGAGCTACTGATTGCGATCGCGATGGATGATGAAGCGGGCGGGGATCTCTCGATCTCCGCCCGCCTCTCTTTTTGCCTCACGCGAGGATTCAATATCAAAGTTCTCCGCGTCTCCGCGCCTCCGCGTGAGAATCCTCTAGACCGCCGCGGGAACGCCGGCCTCGACGAGCTCCGCCACGCGGTCGGCCACGTGGCGCAGCGCCTCGGCCGCGGGAGCGTGCGGGTCGGAGACGAGGATGGGGACGCCGGTGTCGCCGCCCTCGCGCACCGCCACCTCGATGGGAATCTCGCCGAGCAGCTCCTGCCCCGTCTGCATCGCCAGCCGGCGGCCGCCGGCGCGCCCGAAGATCTCGTAGCGCTCGCCGCAGCAGGGGCAGACGAAGCCGGCCATGTTCTCCACGATCCCCAGGATCCGCGTATTCACCTTCTCGAACATCTTGATCCCCCGCAGCACGTCGCCGGTGGCCACGTCCTGCGGCGTGGTCACCATCACCACGCCGTCCAGGCGGATGCTCTGCACCAGCGAGAGCTGCGCGTCGCCCGTCCCCGGCGGCATGTCGACGATCATCCAGTCCAGCTCGCCCCACTCCACCTGCTCCAGGAACTGCTTGAGGATCCCGGAGATCATGGGGCCGCGCATGATGGCGGCCTGCTCGGGCTCCAGCAGCAGCCCCAGGCTCATCAGCTTCACCCCGTGCTGCTCCAGCGGCAGGATCTTCTCCTGCCCCTTCTCGCCCACCACGGCCGGGCGCCGGTTCTCGCCGAACATGGTGGGGATGTTGGGCCCGTACACGTCGGCGTCCAGCACGCCCACCCGGCGCCCGCCCTGCGCCAGCGCGATGGCCAGGCTGGTGGCGACGGTGCTCTTCCCCACGCCGCCCTTGCCGGAGCTGACCGCCACGATGTGCCGCACGCCGGGGAGGAGCCCGGGCTTCGGAGTCGGCGCGGGAACGTTGCCGGCGCGGAGCGCTTCCTTGCGCGTCTGCGGGCGGCCCACCGAGGGGAGCGTGATGTCGATCTTCACCTTCCCCACGCCCTCGACGCTTTCGGCGGCGGCGCGGGCGTAGCGCACCAGCGTGCCGGGGTCGTCGGCCTGCAGCAGGAAGCGGAAGCGCACGGTGCCGTCCTCCAGCACGTCCAGCTCGCGGACGCGGCCCGAGGAGACGACGTCTTCGCCGGTGGCGGGGTGGGTCACCTGCGTGAGGGCCGCGGCCACCCGCCGGAGCACCTGGTCACGCTGCTCGTTGGTCATATCAAGAAGTACGAGAGTACGGGATTTCGAGAGCACGGAACCGCATCCGCCGCCCTCCGACGCCGCGGATGCACGCGATTACACCCGGCGGGCGAATCGGATCGGTTCGCGGGAGAAGGATATACGAAAGCCGGCGCCCGTGCGAGGCGCCGGCCTTCGATCGCACCCCCGGGGATCACATCCCCGCGGGCGGCTGCCAGAGCTCGAAGCGGTTGCCGTCGGGGTCCATCGCCCAGCCGAAACGGCCGAAATCGGAGTCCTCGACCTTGTCGTCCACCTGCACGCCGGCCGCGCGGAGCTGCGCCAGCATCGCGTCCAGGTCGCGCACGCGGTAGTTGACCATGAACGAGTTGGTGGACGGCTCGAAGTACTTCGTGTCGGCCGCGAAGGGCGACCAGATCGTCGCGCCCGACGACTCCTCCGCTCCCTCGCCCCAGCGGAAGGCGGCGCCGCCCCACTCCTGCACGTCGACGCCCAGGTGGCGTGCGTACCACTCGCCCAGTGCCTTGTGATCCTTCGACTTGAAGAAGATCCCGCCGATTCCGGTCACTCGCTCCATCTCAATTCTCCTGAGTGTTCGGTTCCTTGGCTTCGATTTCACTCTGCAGAAGGAGCCGGTTTTCTCCTTTCGGCAGCAAATCTGGATCATCGCCATGAGTGAACCACAAGGTACCATCCTCGGCGTCGTCATCCGGACCCGGGGAGCGGTTCGAAACAATAATAGGTGGCCGTTTGGCCAACTCCCTTTTCAAGTAATTGATGTCCTCGCCGTGTGCCTCGAGACGACTAAGAAGTTCATCTTTCTGCCCGTGCAAACGGGCTATCTCTTCCTTTGCTGCTTCCAGACGTTCCTTGTTTGCGTCCAACGCTCCGCCCATAACAGCACGAGTGACGGCAGCAGACACACTAATCACGATTGCCGCAAACACAGTAAACACTTCGGGATTGGCAGCGATAACGGCCCAGTACTCGTGCAGGAAATCCATGCATCCGCCTCGGAAGCTAAATGAGGAACGGCGTGTAGCTGATCTGCTTTGAAATTATAACACAGCGCCCGCGCGGCGATGAACCGCGGCAGGCGCTGATGCTCTCGCGGCGGGGGGCGAATCAGATCGCCAGGACCTCGCGCACCTCGGGGATGGCGGACTTGATGCGGCGCTCGATCCCCTGCTTGACCGTCATGGTGCTGATCGGGCAGGCGCTGCACGCGCCCACCAGCCGCAGCTGCACCACCCCGTCGTCGAACCCCACGACCTCGACGTCGCCGCCGTCCTCGCGCAGCGCGGGGCGGATGGCGTCCAGGGTGTCTTCGATCTGCGCGACGATGCTCATTCGTGCCGGCCCGGAGAAGTGGAAGCGCCTGTCCGAGCGCAATTTACCCCTCTCCGGGTCAAGGGTCAAGCCGATCCTGTCAGCAGCAGCCGGTTGCGCCGGTGCGGATGGCGTCGTCGGTGTCCCGGCAGGCACGCCCGTCTCCGTGCGCGGATCGTAGCTCGGGTCGTTCGGGCCGCGGATGCGGATGCTGCGACTCCACCTCGAGCGCGTCGACGGTCTGGAGGCGGCGCGACGGGTGGCGAGGGGTTGACGGCCTCGGTAGCTTGTTCGCCTCCGTGAACGAGACTACAGGAGATGGGTGATGAATAGCATTCCGCAGGTGCCGCTGCCGCGCAACGAGCCGGTGCTGGGCTACGCGCCGGGGTCACCCGAGCGCGCGGAGCTGAAGGCGGCGCTCAAGGTGATGGCGTCGGAAGAGATCGAGATCCCGCTGATCATCGGCGGGCGCGAGGTGCGCACCGGCGACACCGACACGCAGGTGATGCCGCACGACCACGGGCACGTTCTCGCGACGTACCACAAGGCCGGCGAGGCCGAGGTGCGCGAGGCGGTGAAGGCGTCGCTCCAGGCGCAGCGCGAGTGGGCCGCGTGGCCGTGGGAGGACCGCCTGGCCGTCTTCCTCCGCGCCGCCGACCTGCTCGCCACCTCGTGGCGGCCGGTGCTGAACGCCGCCACGATGCTGGGCCAGAGCAAGACCTCGCACCAGGCCGAGATCGACGCCGCCTGCGAGCTGATCGACTTCTACCGCTTCAACGCGGCCTTCGCCGAGCGGCTGTACACCGAGCAGCCGCAGTCCGGCCCGGGGATGTGGAACCGGCTGGACCACCGCCCGCTGGAGGGCTTCGTCTACGCGGTCACGCCGTTCAACTTCACCTCCATCGCCGGCAATCTGCCCACCGCGCCGGCCATGCTCGGCAACGTCGCGGTGTGGAAGCCCGCTGCGACCACGGTCTACAGCGGCTGGTACATCATGCGGCTGCTGATGGAGGCGGGGCTGCCGCCGGGCGTGATCAACTTCGTCCCCGGCGACCCGGTCGCCACGTCGGGCGTGCTGCTGAACGATCCCCATCTCGCCGGCGTGCACTTCACCGGCTCCACCGCGGTCTTCCAGAACATCTGGCAGACCGTGGGCGACAACATCGCCAGCTACAAGAGCTACCCGCGGCTGGTGGGCGAGACGGGCGGGAAGGACTTCATCCTGGCCCACGCGAGCGCCGATCCCGCGGCGCTGGCGACGGCCATCGTGCGCGGCGGCTACGAGTTCCAGGGGCAGAAGTGCAGTGCGGCCAGCCGCATCTACGTCCCCGAGTCCATCTGGCCGCAGGTGCGCGAGCTGACGCTGGGGATGATCGGCAAGATCCGCGTGGGCGATCCGACCGACTTCCGCAACTTCATGGGCGCGGTGATCGACCGGAAGGCGTTCGACAAGATCAGCGGCTACATCAAGCACGCGCAGCAGGCCGACAACGTGGAGATCATCGCCGGCGGCGGGTTCGACGACGCCAAGGGCTACTTCATCGAGCCCACGCTGGTGGAGGTGAAGGACAGCGCCTACCGGCTGATGTGCGAGGAGGTGTTCGGCCCGGTCGTCTCGCTGCACGTCTACCCCGACGCGAAGTGGGCCGAGACGCTGAAGATCGTGGACCGCACCACGCCGTACGCGCTGACCGGCGCGGTGTTCGCCAACGACCGCGCGGCGCTGGTGGAGGCCGACCGTGCGCTGCGGTTCGCGGCGGGCAACTACTACATCAACGACAAGCCGACGGGCGCGGTGGTGGGCCAGCAGCCGTTCGGCGGGGCGCGGGCCAGCGGCACCAACGACAAGGCGGGATCGATCCTGAACCTGATGCGCTGGATCAGCCCGCGCGCCATCAAGGAGACCTTCGCCCCCGCGCGCTCGTTCGAGTACGCGTTCATGGCGGAGGAATAGGAGCAGCGATTCTGCTCAAGTGCGAGGCCCCCGGCTGGCTCAGCCGGGGGCCCTTTTCCTTTTGGCATGGTGGCGCGCCGGTGGACCTGCCGACTTTACCGAACAGTGACGGGGCAGGAAGTGGCGATCCTTCTACAGTGAATAAATGGCCTCCCTTCAGAGAGGGAGAAACGCTCCCTCCAGAAAGCGCGTTATCTGGGAGGCTCCGATGGAGTTCTTGAACGATGAGATGTTGTTTGGTGTGCTTGAAGTTGCGGCGAAGCTGGTGCTTAGGTTTCTTCCCGAACTCATTGAATTATTAGCACACTTCTCCACGCGCTCGACGCCTCACCGAGGCCGGCGGGGATGGTGGCGCGGATGCGGTAAGTGCCGGAGGCGACGCGCTGGCCGGCGTCGTTCGTCTGGCTCCAGGTGTAGCCGGAGCCGCGCATCTCGTTCGGCCGGAGCGTGGCGGATGGCACCGGACTCGTTTTGCCTCCGTGGCGGCTCCGGCGCCACACTTCCGCGCCGTGCGTGTCAGTGATGACGATGTCGGGCCCGGCGGACGGTACGCTCTCCGTCTCCTGCCCGCGGTTCACCAGCGTCGCGGCGATCTGCACCTCCTCGCCGGCGCGGACGCGCGCGGGGATGTCCAGCAGCACCGTCACCGGCCCCGCCGTCGCGGCCGTATCCTGCGCCGTATCAGCCACATCCGCGCGCTCGCGCCCGCATCCCGCGGCGAGCGCGAGCACGAACGTCAGCACGATCCCAAGAATCTTCATCACCAACCGAAAGCAGTTGATCAGGTAGTTGCCAGCACCGAAATCGTATCGCCCGCGGGACATCGCGGCGAGGCGACGCCCGAAGCCCGTCGCGAGCACGAATGCATCGTCCGCGCGATCGCCGGTAGTCCGCGAAGGCGCCGCGAAGGCGGACTTCGTGTGGTTGTTGCGGCGAATTCATTCGCCCCGCCATCACCTTGTTCCCAACATCATCCATCTCCCCACACCACGGCGAAATCTCCCGCTATCCTGCAGCTGTTGGCGGCGCCAAACTTGCCTCGAAGGCTCTTCGAGCAGGCGCACGCCGCCCGCTCGGCACAGCCCGGCTGACCACCCATCCGCGCCACGACCATGTCCAACCAATACGTCTACTTCTTCGGCGCCGGCCACACCGAGGGCGACGGCGGCATGAAGGACCTGCTGGGCGGCAAGGGCGCCGGCCTGGCCGAGATGGCCCGCATCGGCGTTCCCGTTCCCCCCGGCTTCACCATCACCACCGAGGTCTGCCGCCTCTACCTGCAGGGCCACAGCTACCCCGACGGCCTGCGCGAGCAGGTGGCGGCGGCCGTGGCGCGGCTGGAGGAGGCGGCGGGGAAGCCCTTCGGCGGCGGCGACTTCCCGCTCCTCGTCTCCGTGCGCTCGGGCGCGAAGTTCAGCATGCCGGGGATGATGGACACCATCCTCAACCTGGGGCTGAACGACGCCACCGCCGCCGCCCTCGCCGCGGCCACGGCCAACGAGCGCTTCGCGTGGGACAGCTACCGGCGCTTCGTGCAGATGTACGGCGACGTGGTGCTCGGCGTCCCCGCGGCCGACTTCGAGCGGCTGCTGGACGAGCGCAAGGACGCGCGCGGCGCCGTCCACGACACCGACCTCTCCGCCGACGATCTCCGCGAGCTGACCGCCGAGTTCAGGCAGCTCGTCGCCGAGCGCACGGGGGAGCCGTTCCCCGAGGACCCGCAGGCGCAGCTGTGGGGCGCCATCGAGGCCGTTTTCCGCTCGTGGGACACGCCGCGCGCGAAGGCGTACCGCCGCGTGAACGGCATCTCCGACGACCTGGGGACGGCGGTGAACGTCTGCGCCATGGTGTTCGGCAACATGGGCGACGACAGCGCCACCGGCGTCTGCTTCACCCGCGATCCGTCGACCGGCGAGAACGTCTTCTACGGCGAGTTCCTGGTCAACGCGCAGGGCGAGGACGTGGTCGCCGGCATCCGCGACCCGCTTCCCATCTCGCGGATGGAAGAGGTGATGCCGCGCGCCTACGCCGAGTTGCTGGAGGCGCGGACGACGCTGGAGCGGCACTTCCGCGACGCGCAGGACCTGGAGTTCACCGTCGAGCGCGGCCGGCTCTACCTCCTGCAGACGCGCGGAGCCAAGCGCACCGGCCGCGCCGCCGTGCGCATGGCGGTGGAGATGGTGGACGAGGGGCTCATCCCCATCGACCGGGCGGTCCTCCGCGTCCAGCCGGAGCAACTCGACCAGCTGCTGCACCCAACGATCGATCCGGACGCCGACGTCCGCGTGCTGGCGACGGGGCTCCCGGCCTCCCCCGGGGCCGCGTCGGGACGCGTCGTCTTCAACCCCGACGTGGCGGCGGCGCGCGGCTTCAGCGAGCCGGTGATCCTGGTCCGCCGCGAGACGAGCCCGGACGACTACGAGGGGATGGTGGCCGCGCAGGGGATCCTCACCTGCCGCGGGGGGATGACCAGCCACGCGGCGGTCGTGGCGCGGGGGATGGGGAAGTGCTGCGTGGCCGGCGCGGGCGGGATCGAGATCGACGAGGCGCGCGGCCGCTTCGCCGCCGCCGGCGAGACGGTGGGCGAGGGAGACTGGATCACGCTGGACGGCACGACGGGGCGGGTGATCCTGGGGAAGGTGCCCACGGTCACCCCCGAGCCGACCGACCACTTCCGCCGGCTGATGGAGTGGGCCGACCAGTTCCGCACGCTGAAGGTGCGCACCAACGCCGACACCCCCGCCGACGCGGAGGTGGCGCGGAAGTTCGGGGCGGAGGGGATCGGGCTCTGCCGCACCGAGCACATGTTCTTCGAGGGCGACCGCATCGACGCGGTGCGCGAGATGATCCTGGCCGAGAACGCCTCCGGCCGCGCCGTAGCCGAGCTCAAGCTCCTCCCCATGCAGCGCGGCGACTTCGAGGGGATCTTCCGGGCGATGGACGGCCTTCCCGTCACCATCCGCCTGCTCGACCCGCCGCTGCACGAGTTCCTCCCGCACGCCGACGCGGAGATCAAGCACCTGTCGCGGAAGCTGGGGATCGCCTCGGCGCAGCTGCGCGCGCGGGTAGACGCGCACCACGAGGCCAACCCCATGCTGGGCCACCGCGGCTGCCGCCTGGGGATCACCTACCCCGACATCACCTGGATGCAGGCGCACGCCATCTTCGAGGCCGCGGTGAACGTGGCGGCGGAAGGCGTCACCGTCTGCCCGGAGATCATGGTCCCCCTCGTGGCCACGGCCGAGGAGCTGCGCCGCCAGCGGCGGATCATCGACGAGGCGGCCGAGGAAGTGTTCGAGCAGGCGGGCCGGCGCGTCGACTACATGGTGGGCACGATGATCGAGCTTCCCCGCGCCGCGCTGACCGCCGACGAGATCGCCGCCGAGGCGCAGTTCTTCTCCTTCGGCACCAACGACCTCACGCAGACCACCTTCGGCCTGTCGCGCGACGACTCGGGGCGCTTCCTGCCGCAGTACGTGGAGCAGGGAATCATCCCCCACGACCCCTTCCAGTCGCTCGACACCGGCGGCGTGGGCAAACTGGTGGAGATGGCGTCGCTCCTCGGCCGCGGCGCCCGCGCGGAACTCAAGCTCGGCGTCTGCGGCGAGCACGGCGGCGACCCGAAGTCGATCGCCTTCTTCCACGGCGTGGGGCTGAACTACGTCTCCTGCTCGCCGTACCGCGTCCCCATCGCGCGCCTGGCCGCCGCCCACGCCGCGCTCCAGGACCCGCGCCTCAAGGAGCCGCAGATGGTGCACAAGCGCGAGGAGCTGGCCGCGGCGGATTGAGCGCCCGCGGCTCCCATGCCCCGGATCGCAATCACCCGCGGCCTCGTTCCGGCCGCGGGTTCTTTATGGTCGCAGGAAGAATGCGGAGCAAGGGAGCCTTGACTGCAAGCCCCGAAGTTCCAAAATTGGAAGTTCCACCGAAGGAACTTCCACGGGTGGAACTTCTTGTGGTGGAACAGGGGGGTGTCTCGTCTGCCGGAGTCACAAGCAATGGAGACCCGCAAGCCGTCCGAGCTGTTCGACCGCGAGGCGGAATGGCGTACGCTGGAATCGCTGTGGTCGAAGCCCCGCCCCGACCTGATCTTCGCGGTGGGCCGGCGCCGCGTGGGCAAGAGCTTCCTGCTGACGCGCTTCGCGGAGCAGGTGGGCGGCATCTACTACCAAGCGACCCGCAGGACCGAAGCGGAGCAGCTCGCCAACCTCACGCAGATCATCGGAAGCCACTTCGACGATCCGGCGCTGCAGCGAGGCGTGGCGTTTCCCGCGTGGGAGGATCTCTTCGGATACCTCACGGACCGCGCGGACGGGAACTCGTTCCTCCTGGTGCTCGACGAGTTCCCGTACCTCGCCGGTGCGGCGCCGGCGCTGCCGTCGATCGTACAGAGCCTGTGGGACCACGACTGGCAGCGGACCCGTCTGAAGCTGGTGCTGAGCGGCAGCTTCATCAGCGCCATGAACCGCCTCGAGCAGATCGATCAGCCGCTCTACGGACGGCGCACCGCCAAGCTGCTCATCGGTGCGTTCGGGTTTGCCGACGCGGCGCGGTTCATTCCCGGTTATTCGATCCGCGACCAGCTCCTCGCGTACGGCCTCTTCGGCCATCTCCCGGGGCACCTGGCGCTGATCGACCCCGCGCGTTCCCTGGCCGAGAACGTCGCGGAAACGATGCTGACGCCCACCGGACGCCTGGCGGACGAGGCGCAGCACATGCTCGACGCGTTCGCGTCCGACGCCCACGTGCACTACTCCATCATCGCCGCGATCGCGGCCGGGGAGCAGACGTGGAGCGGCATCACCAAGCGCGTCGGCCGGTCCGGAGGGGCGCTCCTGCGGCCGCTGCAGTGGCTCGAGGAGATGCAGGTGATCGCCCGCGTGGCACCGGTGACGGAGTCGAATCCGCAGCGCTCGAAGCGGACGCTGTATCGCATCGTCGATCCGTACACCGCGTTCTGGCACCGGACGGTGGCGCGGCTGGTCAACGCGGGAAGCATCGGGCTGGCGGAGCCGGCGAGGCTCTGGGAAGAGGCGGTCGCGCCGGTCCTGGACGACTACATGGGCCCGGTGTTCGAGGAGATCTGCAGGGATTTCGTGCGCCGCACCGACCGCCTGCCGTTCCGCCCCCTCCGCGTGGGCGAGTGGTGGGCCGCCACCTCCGACGACCAGGTGGACATCGTCGCCCTGGGCGGCAAGGGCCGGTTGCTCGTCTGCGAGTGCAAGTGGGGGCGAGTGACGGGATCGCACCTGGCGTCGCTGAGGCGGCGCGCGCAGGCGGTGGCGGCCGAGCTGGGCGGCGTGGTGCAGCTTCACACCGCGCTGTTCACGGCCCGCGGCGATGCGGATGACGATGTGCGGCGTGAGGCTGCGTCCGGTGCGACCCTGCTCTTTTCGGGCGAGGACCTTCGCAGCCCGATGACGAAGGCCTCGACGAGCTGACTCGCAATAACCAAAGTTCCACTGATGGAACTTCCACTAGTGGAACTTTGCGTATCTTATTGAATGGCTTGAGATTTCCGTTTCGGCAGGGTCCTACGGCTCCTCGCCGGGGGGCATGGCGGGCTGGCGGGGCGGTTTGAGGAGCGTGGCGGCGGCCTCGCGGACGCCGTGGCCTTCGACGGCGGTGACCTCGAAGCGCACGTCGTCGTACTCCACCACGTCGCCAACCGCCGGAGGGCGGCCCAACAGGTCGAGCACCAGGCCGCTGACGCTGTCGACCTCCTCGTGCTCCAGCACCACGCCCAGGAACTCGCCCACCTCCTCCACGCGCACCGTCCCCGCCACGATCGCGCGGCCGCGCTCGTCGCGGTACAGCTCGGGGCGGCGGGTGGCGCTCTCCTCGATGTCGCCCACCACCTCCTCGAACAGGTCCTCGATGGTCACGATCCCCGCCGTGCCGCCGTGCTCGTCCATCACCACGGCGAGCTGGGTGCGCGCGGCGCGCAGCGCGGCCATCACCTCGTCGATCGTCGCGGTCTCGGGAACGAAGGGGACCTCGCGGGCGTCGTGCTCGTGCACCGCGCGGCGGTTGCGCAGCCGCCGGAAGAGGTCCTTGATGTGCACCATCCCCAGGATGTGGTCCAGGTCGCCCCGGTAGATGGGGTAGCGAGTGTGCGGGTGCCGCCGCACGATGCGCACGACCTCGTCGAAGGGCATCCCCACCCGCAGGCCCGTCACCCGCACCCGCGGCACCATCACCTCCCCCGCGGTCAGGTGCGCGAAGTCCAGGAGCTCCTGCACCACCGCGGCGCTCTCGCGGCGCAGCATCCCCCCCGCCTGGCTCTCGCGCACGATGAAGCGCAGCTCCTCGGGGGTGCGCACGTGCTCGTGCGCGTGCCCCTTCCGGTCCACGCCGGAGAGGCGCAGCAGCGCGTCGCCGGCGAAGCTCAGGAAGGCGATCAGCGGGCGCGCCACCGTCTGCACCGCCAGGAGCGCGGGGGTCACCAGCGACGAGGTCTGCTCCGGGCGCTGCAGGGAGATGGACTTGGGGATCATCTCCCCCAGCACGATGTGCAGGTAGGTGAGCGTCACCACGGC